>JBOFIQ010000201.1:0-12126 GCA_051650245.1 Propionibacteriaceae bacterium
ACCAGCCACCATTGAACGGAAGGGAGCGTAGGCCAGATCTGCCAAGCGATCTGGACGCCATGGCGGCTGGCCCCAATCTTGTCCACGTTGATTGAACTGATCTGGCGGAGCACCAACACTCATCGTCATGGCAAAGACATCCGTCATAGCCCAGGCCTCTGCCGAGTCCCGCGAGACTCCGACCGCAAGGTCATTGACGATGCCGATGGGCATACCAACTTCGCGGGCCCGCTTCTGCACCTCGGCAAGCTGAGTATCGACGATCCACTGCAGCCACTCGAAGAAGGCCACAGATTCAGCATGCTCACGGGCAAACTCAAGGACCTCTGGTGAACTCGGACGCTGGAATTGTGTTGGCCAGATCTGCCAATTCTGCCCATAGACGGTGACCAAGCTGCACCATGTTGCCCATTGAGTTAATGCGCGTCCTTCTTTGCGCTTGAAATCATCAAATGCCATCTGCCGGACGGGACGTAGACCATGGGCAAAGACCACAGCAAGAGCTTGAATCTTGGCTGTCCAGGAGGCATCGCGGTTGATCAGTCCGGGATCAACACCCTCCAACATTGATTTGTAGTGCGCAACCTTGGCCTGATCGGCATCAGTCAGCGCATGGTATTCGGGAATATCCTCCACCCGAATGTAGAGCGGGCTGACGTAGCGACGCGAACTCGGTAGATATGGCGACGGCTCAATCGGCGAAATCGGCGCAGGTGCATGGACTGGGTTAATCAACACATAGCCAGCATTGTGTTGGGTGCCTGTCCACGTCGCAAGGTCTGCCAAATCTGCTAGATCGCCCATACCCCATGACTGCTGCGAGCGGACACTGTAGAACTGCGTGGCATAGCCCCAGATACGCTTGTCGCCTAACCGCTGTGGCATGCCGAGGAATCCCGGTGTCACGATCAGTTGTGACTCCACCTCAGCGTCTTGTGAGCGCAGCACCAAGCGGTGATAGCCCAGTGGCAAATCTGGCGGAACTGCAAATGTCGCTTCCCCGATCCACTGACCTTGAACCTCGCGGTCAGGAACATCGTTCGTGACCTGCGATAGCCCCCAAGTACGACCATCTTCGAGTTTGAGCCACACCTCAGCCGACGCCCCTGCTGTGACATGGACATTGAAGGTCTTGTATTGGCCCTGCTCAGTCACGACAACAGGTGGAAGCTGGCGGAGCCAGTCTCGATCAGCAATGCTCGCTAAGGATTCCTGTGCTGCCGCAAGCGTGGTGGCATCGACGTCGAGAGCCGCCAGCACGCTCATGAGCGTGTGGTCAGCAACCTGCCGGTTATGGCCTTGCCAATCCCCAAACTCCGTAGCAACGTTGTAGCGGGCTGCAAGTTCACATAAAACAGCATGGTGTTCTGACGAGACCGTCTCAGGGATGACATTCGACATGCCGTCTAGATTAGGGCAGTTTCACCGATTCTGAGCGCACAACGAGAGTATGGGCAAACAGATCTGGCCAGGTCTGACGGCGGGGATGCCGATACACCATAGACGCACTCAAGAAAACCAGGATTGAAAAGTAGAAATGCACGTTAGGTAAGGCGCGAAGTGCTGCCCAGGTGAAGGAACGCCAACCTGCCCGATTCCAGTCCAGCCCAGTCGCAGCGGGGTCATCGTCAGGAATCATGCGCAGCCCCAAGGCTCGCTGCCCCAAGGTGCGGCCACCAAAATGGCCCTGCAGGAAGTAGTAGAGCATGCAGCAGGCAAAACCAGCCAGCCCGATCCAGATCAGATCCGCAGGATCGAGCGTGGGAGTAGTAGTCACCGTGCTGGGATTAACACCCACGGATTCACGCATCCACGTCAGGAATTGATGCGTGATCCTAGCCGTCGCAGGCCAACTCACGAGAAGTGTGAGTGCAGAGATGATGACGTCGTCAAGGAACCAGGCCAGGAACCGTTCTCCCGTACGGGCAAGCGCTGCCGACGACTGTTGTTGGGGCGCTGCCGATACGATCCGAGGCCTAATATCTGCAGTCCAGCCAGCTCCAGTCCACCACCGTTCAAGGTGATCATAGTTTGGATCTGGGTACCATCCTGGAGTGGTTGGCTCGTCTGAGGGAAGTCCAGCGTTGGTGCTTATAAACACCATTGTGTCAGGTCAGACGCATGAAGTGGCTATGCTGAGGCGGTGAGCCAGTTAGCCCCCGGGTCCCAGACCGCAGTCAAAGAACGCGTCGAATACCGTCCTGACGACGGCGATCACGAACGCTTGTCGCATTTTGTCCCCAAAGACAAGCTCACGGAAGCAATGGTCATGGGAACACCCGTTATTGCGCTATGTGGCAAGGTTTGGGTACCGTCACGCAACCCGGAGCGATTCCCCGTCTGCCCTGAGTGCAAAGAGATCTGGGAATCCTTCAAGCCCGGCGAAAAAAACGACAACGGCCACTAGCAGCAATTAGCTGGCAAAGAATTGCTTGAGACCGGTCAGAAGCATCTGTGCCGAGATGATGACCAAGATCATGCCCATCAAACGCTCTAATGCTGTGAGCGCGCGCTCCCCCAGATGTTGCTGCAACCAACCTGCGCTGGAAAGAGTGAGCAGCGACACAACCCATGCGAGAAATACTGCAAGAGCGAAGTAGGGCAACTTACCTGCTGGTGCAGTTGAGACCAACAAGATCTCCGTGGCAAGCAGGGACGGACCGGCAACGTAGGGGACTGCCAGCGGCACGATCAGGGGCTCGCCCATCACAGCCTCATGCAGGTTCTTCTCCTCCGTGGGGAAGATCATCCTGATGGCGATGAGCAGCAAAACGATGCCTCCACCAACTGCGAGCGCGTCCGAGGTCACGTGGAGCAGATTGAGCAATTCTCGTCCGACGATCAGGAAGAGCAAGATGAGCACCAACGCAATGGCATGCTCACGTAACACCACCTTGACGCGGCGTTCTGGCTTGACCGTACGTAGCGCGGTAATGAACAACGGGATGTTGCCCAAGGGGTCCATGACGAGTAGGAGCGTAAGAACAGTTGAAAGAAATTGCACTGTAAAAGTCTATCTCATCGCCAGAATCTATGGGGATAAAATAGAAATACGGGATATTTTATTGCATAAATCTGATTATGCGCTATTTATTCTGGATCCCAGCGGTCCGAGAGGACTTCGTGCGCAAAAAACCGCAGGAAGATCTCAGCTGCGGTCGATATCTGGCTCGACGAACATGTGAATCGCCCACGGCTCTACAGCACGGACATTTACCTCAGCCTGATCGATGATCTGGGCAATGCGCGCTGCTGATTCGGTGGGTTCAACCGCGATCTTGGCGGCAACCATGATCTCTTCTGGGCCAATGTGGAGTGTCCGCAGATGAATGATCCGCTCAACACCGGCAGTAGCCAGGAGTGCCGAGGTGATGGCCTTCTGCGATTGTTCTGAGGCTGACTCCCCCACGATGAGTGAGAGTGATTCCCGGCCCAAGATCACAGCGACGATCACCAACAAGACACCAATACCGGCTGTCCCCATGACGTCAAAAATCCCATTACCCGTCAGCAGAGTTAGTCCAACACCGGCAAGTGCGAGCACCAAACCAATGAGGGCAGCAAGATCCTCAAGCAGGACCACGGGGAGCTCCGGGGCCTTAGAGCCTCGAATGAAGCCCCAGAATCCTAGCTCGGCACGCTGAGAGACGGATTCCTTGAGCGCAGTGCGCAGGCTAAAGCCCTCTGCCAGAATGGCAAAGCCCAAAACTGCCAGTGGCACCCACCAGAAGTTACTTGTGAGCAGTTGATCGGGCTCGCCAGACTGCTGCTGCTCAAACTTGTGCCATGCCTCATAGAGCGCAAATAGGCCACCCAGGGTGAATAACACAATCGACACTAAGAAACTGCCCAAATACCGCGCTGGTCCATACCCAAACGGGTGGTCAGCATCAGCAGCCTTACGCGACTTACGCCCGCTGATAAGCAACAACACCTGATTGCCCGTATCTGCGAACGAGTGAATCGACTCTGCCAAAAGCGACGATGCCCCCGTCACTAACCACGCCACCAATTTTGAGATCGCAATGACGATATTGGCCCCGGCAGCAGCAAGGATCGCGGCTTTACCGCTGTTATGGTTACTCACAATTGCCTATTCTGCCGTACCTGTGGGCCATGCACACCTCAACGGGGACGACGAGCCTCATCAACGAGCATGACCGGAATCCCCTCGCGGATCGGATAGGCCAAACCGCAGTCCGCTGAGGTACAGCTCAATTCAGCACCTTCATAGTCGAGCGCCAACTTGGCGTGACATTGCGGGCACGCGAGCATATCGACTAGTTCCGCAGCAATTGTCGTCATGCGGTATGACCTCCTCGGATTGTCGCCAGTGCGCGATCACGCAGACGCTCCATCGTAGCCGTATCGGCGGCCTCAACGTTGAGACGAAGCAAAGGCTCGGTATTAGACGCACGCACACTTACCCACCAGTGCTCGCCACGAATGAGTAGCCCATCATCCCATTCCTGCTCTGCCTTTTCATGAGCAAAAGCCGTCGCTACAGCCTGCATTGCAGCCTTTGCGTCCTGCACAGTGCTATTGATCTCCCCAGAGGCGACATAACGCTCATAGCCAGCAATGAGCTGCGAGAGTGGCTGGTCTTGGTGTCCCAGAATTGCCAGGCAATGCAGCGCAGCCAATATGCCCGTATCGGCGCGCCAGAAATCACGGAAGTAATAGTGCGCCGAGTGCTCCCCACCAAAGATCGCATTGTGCTGAGCCATCAATGCCTTGACGTAGGTATGGCCCACCTTGCTGATCGCAAGTTGTCCACCGGATTCCTCGACGACCTCGCCCACGACCTGGCTCGTGATCGTATTGACCACAATCGTCGAGTGCGGTTCGCGTGCGAGTTCTTGTTGCGCGATAAGCGCCGTCACGATGGAGGGGCTGACGACCTCACCACGCTCATCAATGATGAAACAGCGGTCTGCATCGCCATCGAAGACCAACGCAATATCAGCGTGTTCCTTCACCACGGCAGCCTGTGCATCTACCAGATTCTCTGGGATCAGCGGATTGGGCTGGTGATTGGGGAAGTTACCGTCAAGATCGAGGTACAGCCCCACAATGTCGAGATTGAGCGGTCCGAGCACTGATCCGGTGGTGTGCCCTGCCATACCGTTGCCAGCATCCACGACGACCTTGAGCCGACGAATACCGTCAAGATCGACCAGCGAGCGCAGGTAGTCTCCGTAGGCTGGGAGTAAATCTTGATGCGTCAGCCGACCAGGCTTAGCCACCGGCGCCTGCACCTGCGCAGCACGCGCGGCCAAGTCACAGATGAATGCCGATGTCACTGGCGCCGCGCCTGCCTTGCAGAACTTGATGCCGTTGTAGCCCGCCGGATTATGCGATGCCGTGAACTGAACTCCCGGCAGATCTAGCCGCCCCGAAGCGAACCACAGACCATCGGTAGAGGCAAGCCCGATATCGATGACGTCTGCACCGCGGCTCATTGCACCCCTGGCAAAAGCAGCCGCAAGCACCGGCCCGGTCACACGCATGTCACGCGACATGACGAAAGTCTTACCGGCAAGCTCTAACGCATCGACGAACGCAGCTCCCAGCGCAAAAGCGCCGTCCTCGTCCCACTCAGCATCGGGTCCACCAGCGAGACCACGAATGTCGTTGGCCTTGAAAATGTCAGGCATCAGCATGGTTCTAGCCTAGCCCTGGTAGCGCTCCGCATCGGTAATCACCGTAAGGTGTCCGCGATGAGCAAGCTCCACCACGCTTGAATTTGTCGTTGGGGCAACGACTGGATCACCTTCAAAAGTGAAGGCAGCTTCCCGTACCGCAGCAGCCAGCGCGATCAAATCATCGGCTCGGCCAGCAGCCGGTTCTTGCTCTAACGGCAGGCGTACGATCTCCCAGCCGCGCGGTGCTGTGATCTGGGCTCCATGGTCCTTGCACAGGTCATAGCTACCTGGCTCATGACGCTCTGCTAGCGGCCCTACAACGGCCTGCTGATCTGCATAGGAGTATGTCAACGTCGCAACTGCCGATTTATTGCAGCCGGTCTTAGAACAACGTCGAGAAGAGAGCACCCCGCTACGTTATCTGACGACATCACTGAAGCGCCCCTGGCACGCCGCTAGGGTTAGCACTATGAACAGGAATCGCCATCTTCGCGGATTGCGCGGACCACTCGCCCGGACTAGTCCCTTGCTCGGTGAGGCGTTGCCGCTACGACGTCGAGAATCCTCCCGCGATTTCTTCGTCGGCAGTATCGCGGAATCGATCCGCCAGATCAGCAAGGACTGCCCCCAGGCACTCACTGATGTCACGGTAGGCGTCGAGGACGTCCCCACGCTGTCGGGAGCTTGGGCCCAAGAACGAGTGCCCCTCGCGGCAGCAACCAGCGCCACGCCGACGGCACCTGCAACGGTGACGGTCTACCGTCGCCCATTGGAGTTTCGTGCGACTTCTCGTCGAGCACTCGATGTGCTGGTATATCGCACCATCGTTGAGCAACTTGCTGCACTCACCGGGCTTGAAGTATCGACCATTGATCCTACCGGTCGTAGCCGCGACACTAACGAATAATGCAACGGCCGGCCCACCTCAGTGGACGGCCGCTATCGTGCCAACGTTTACCTACTCCCCAACCCGATGGTCGTTGTTGGGATTCAGCGTTCCATGTTCAGCCGCAATTGCTGTCAGCGGCAAGACTGCAAGCCCCTTAGATTCCTCAGAATCAGCCTTAGCCACCACTGCGCCGTAGACCGTGCCGGTCACACGCTTGACCTCGATGACATAGTTCTTTGTCGCCCCAGGAATCGCAACAAAAGTCGTCGTACCAGGTGCGACGGTAGCTGTCTGTGGTGCGCCGATCGGCTGACCTGCTGCATCGAGAACGCGAATTTCAGCCATAGCTGGCTCCGCATCGATGTTAGCCAACGAGACTGACGTCGCAACATCGGTCAGTGCTGGCACCGGAAGCGCTGCGGTCCCTTCGATGGGCAACGTGCTCACCGAATCTGCCACGTCGAGCAAGGTATCTTCACTTGACGTCGATGTAACTGATGCCACGATTGGTGCCGTGCTGGTGAGCCGCACCGAACCACCTGTACCGCCCAAAGCCTTTGCGATATCAAGGCTCACAACCGCTTCTGGGTTAATCCCCATCGTCGGAGCATCAGCAACGGCATACGTCGAGGTAAGTCCCACGATGTCGATCTTGACCTCTGCCCGAGTATCACCAAAGTTCGAGATCACCAGACGTCGCTCACCAGCGCCTTCCGGAATACCCGGAATAACCAGATTGGCACGCGGTGTCAGCACAGCGGGGAACCAATCGACGCCGCGCGGTGAGGCATCTGATCCTGAAAGTGCATGAGTCCGAGCGAAAGCCGCAATTCGACCTTGGGTTGCCTTGACCTTCACCGCAATCGGGCCGGGCTGGTCAATGAGCGATTCCAAGCTCAATGTTGAAGTTGCTCCGGCTTTCACCGTGATCGACTTCGATCCAGCAGCTTGAACTCGTCCCATCTCGGAGTAGAACGTGACATCAACATCAGCCTCGCCATCGTCAGCATTACTCAAGACGATCTGGGTGATATTGGTCTTATTCGACTGCAACCCTACGAAGTAATGTTCCGTGGCGGGAACCTTGCAGCGCGACAATGCCAGGCCGCGGGCTGCGCCACTGGTCATCGATGTCAGCGCGGTACCGGCAGCGCGACCACCATTAGCCGTCGAGATTTCCAATGTCGCGTTGAGCTTTTCCCAGGTGGAGAGCACATTGAGCGGTACTGCTTTACGCACGCTACTGGCAAGCGCTCCTGATTCTTCTGCGGCCAGTTCACCCGAAACACCGAAAACTCCAACCTGGGTTGTCGCAGGCGCGTCGGCCTGCGGGCAGACCAACGTCGTTGTTCCCGAGACAGCCAAGGAATCATCTCGTGCTGGACGGTCAGGGATGAGAATGCTTGCCCCGATAAGTACCCCAACAACTGCAATCGCAATCGTGGCCCACAAGGCCCGTCGAAGTCCGCTCACTTGTCTTCCTCCTCTAGACGTGCCGCACGGCGCGCGTATTGGGCGGGATCTCGCGTCTCAGTCCGACGAAGCGAGGGGAACACCAACACAATGAGGACAAGGAGTCCAAGTAACTGTGCCAATGCCCACCATGGGTGTGCTACGAGTTCGTACTTGACGACACCAGCGCGTTCACCAACAGCGAAGTGCTGGCGGAAGTCATCATCATCGCCGGGGATCACGTCAAGTTGTTGCCCATCAAGGGTTGCCCGCCAACGCGGATCAGCAGGAGCACTGATGATGAGCTGACGCGCTGCTGAACCAGCAGCAAGCTCAGTACCGTCAGGATTAACGGGTTGCTTCTCACCAGTCGCAGAAATAATCGCACGCGATGGCGCCGTCGAAACTCGCCAGGTCCGTGCTGATTCTTCGCCGGTGGGTGCCATCAAACCAGGGATAGCATTCACCGCTGCCAACGCGTCAGACGAGGCATGACGCACCGTGATGTAGCCAATACCAAGCTGGCTGAGGCGATCAGCCAAAGCATCATCAGAACGGCCAGAGGCGATATCTGCCACGACTGCACGAGTCATATCGATAGGAGCCTGTGCCCCACCGAAGGCTGGACCACGTTCACCATCACCAAGACGAGTGCCATCGCCTTCCTTGACGTCCCAGGCAGGATCAGTACTACTCAGATCGATCACCAGCGACCGTACGCGGTAATTCTGCACCTGGGCTTGGCGAACATAGGACGGCTGCGTGGTGAAGGTCGTGCGCTGCATAGGTGCGCCGATACCGGACTTCACCCACCACAGCGTGCCCATGGCCACAACGATGACCGAGCCAAGCAATGCCAGAATGGTGAGGCCTTGGAGCAGGCCAAAGCTACGTGTAGCCAAGGTTGAGGCTACTTCTTCAAAGCCCACGGCAGCCGCAGCGATGAGCGCTGCAAATGCCAAGAGCAGCCACAAGCCTGCCGCCGGACGAGTTGCGCTACCAGCAGGAGGAACCACAACTACCAGCTTGGTCAGCACGATAGCGAAAGCGAAAGCACCCAAACTGGTGCCAACCCAGACCCGCACCAAGTGCGGTCGCAGCACCATGCCGGCCAGAGCCAGCAGCCAGACCACACCAAAAACGATGGCAGATAGCCACAGAGCCGGTAGTCCCTCGCCAGGAGTGCGCCCCAAGAACAGCAGCGGACCATTCACCGTCGCCATACCGTCAAGGACGGGGTCATCCCCGGTGAAGATACGCCCAGGGTGCGCCAGCAACGTCGGAATCCACGGCGAAAGCAGCAAGGTGGGAATAAGGAGAGCAAGGCCGATACGCATGATCTGTGCCATCCGGCGGCTACGGAGTGCAGCCACGATGCCAACGATGAGCGCGAACAGCAAGATCAGTGGAGTAAACGAGGCCAAGATCGTCAAGCAAAGGGCGACCTGGAAAGCTCCACGCCAGGATTCATAGCCAGCAGTACCACGTCGACGCCAGGTCAAAACCGCGACACCGAGGAGCGGGATAACGATGGCCCAGACGATGATACCGAGCTGACCACGGCTCACTGCGCCAAGAAGTGCGGGCAATGTGCCGTAGAGCACCGCGCCGACCAACCGTGCCCGACGGTCGCCAGCAATCTGGCGCAGGAAGGCATATCCAGACAGGGCAGACAACGGCACAGCAAAGATGAACAGCGTCGAGATGAACCACTCGGGCTGACCAGCAAATAGCGTCGAGCACAAGGCCACGAGTCCAACCCACGGCGGCGCAGTTTCGCGCGGCGCCCCAGCGATGGGATCAAGGTAGCTCTGGTACAGCGCAGAGAGCGTATCGGGAGCGGGAAGGAGATGCCAGCTCGTCAGGTGTCCCCCACCGTAGATATTGCGTCCGGCCAGAAGCGAGAGCAAGAACAACGTCAGGAAGGTCACCGTCGTGGGCAAGAGCCACGGACGGCGACGTTTGGTATCGCGATGAGTAGCGAAATCGTCGCCCATGAGGTCATCAATGGAGGTACTCGATGAAGACGTCCCGAAGGTGTCATTCCACCAATCGCTGACTTCGGTTGCGATGAGGTTACCCAGGTTCGTCACTGCCGCATACCACCGTGGACGCAGCGACTGAACGTGTGCCAAAGACTGAGTAGTTGTCTCAATCTTATTGATCCGCGAGCGCAGTTTGCGCACCTTGCTACCGCTGCCCAAGAACAACTTCAAGGCGCGCAACTCGTCCATAGAACGCGCGGGTGCTTTACCCAGCAAGAACCCCAAGGAACGTAGCAATGTCGCGAGCACGAGCCAGGTGGTAGCGAATGCGCCACCGACGCCATGGTGATGTGCTGCGACCGTCATCATGCCGTAGGCGCGGTCATCAACAGTCGGGTGCGGGACTCCACGGCGTAGTCCTGCTCGACCGACCTGACGATGTTCAATGATCGCCTTGGGCGCGGTGACTACCTGGTAGCCCGCAAGATTTGCTCGCCAGCCGAACTCAGTACCGTCGCGGAAACGCGGAATGGCAGCAGCAAAGCCACCCAGTGCATCCCAGGCCGAGCGTCGGATTAACAGCCCGCAGGTTGAACTACCCAGAACCGTCGATGATTCGTACTGGCCTTGGTTGATCTCGCCTTGCTCCAAGTTGAGCTGGCGAACACCGGTAGCCGTAATCGAGGTGCCCAACTCACTAATCTGGCTAGCCCCGCTACGACGCATTGTCTGCATGAGCATCGGAACAACGACAGCGACATCGTCTGATCGCACACCCTGCTCAACGAGATAGCGCAAGGCATCTGGAGCGGGGACGGCGTCGTCATGGAGCAGCCAGAGCCATTCCGGAGTGGATGACTCTTGACCACGCGCAGGCATGGCTTGGGCATCGAGAGCCAGAGCAGAATCAATCGCTTCGCCAAAGCCCCAGTCGGCATCGCCCTTGTAGACCGCATCGAGGATGCCGTCAGCCTTCGCTGTCGCTAATACCTCATCGGTTCCATCACGAGAAACATTGTCAATCGCGATCACGCGCGTTGGCTGATAGCGAAGTCCCCCGAGGCCTTCTACCGTGCGTGGTAGCCATTCTTGGGCGTCGCGGGTGACCAGGACGGCCAGCACATCGTGACCGGCCAAGGAGATCTCAGGTTCACTCGCATCATCGTCAACCCAGTCCCACATGCCTTCACGGGGATCGACATGTTCGCTCGTGTCGGCAAACCAATCGTCGTCGTCATCGACGAGCGCCATGGAATCAGAAGTCATGAACACGCCTTCGGTAATGAAACAGGACCGTGAAAGTGGATTTCACCAGACCCAGACTAACTGGCGGGTGCGCACTACCTCAAACTAAATCTGAGAATTAGCTGATGATTTTCAGGCTAGCTTACGTAGCCGACGACGCTCACGCTCTGACAAACCACCCCAAATACCGAAGCGCTCATCATGAGCCAAGGCATAGTCCAGGCACTCGCTGCGCACATCGCACGACAGGCAGACCTTCTTAGCTTCGCGTGTCGATCCACCCTTTTCAGGGAAGAATGCCTCGGGATCTGTTTGCGCGCACAGAGCGCGCTCTTGCCAGCCAAGGATCCCGTCGTCCTCAGCGGAGAATAGCTCCCATGCCATTCGATCCCCTCTCGCTTATTTCTCGATGATGTAGGCCCACCCCCGTAAACCACAACGATGTAATTACAACCGCATGAGCGCGGCCCGTCAAGCCAGTTTGAGAAATTCGCAAGCGACACGCCGAAACTTTTTTCTTACTGCACCTCCCAGAGGCCCCGCGAAGCCGTCGCTGCTGGACCCTCTGTTGCTGCCGGTTGCACCACTTCTGCTTGCTTCGGCGCTTCCACCGGAGCCGGAGCTAATTGCGGTGACGCTGCAGGAGCAGATCTGTTCCATCCAGCCCCTGCGATCTCATCACCCCACTGTGCTTGCTGACCTGCAAGTGCATCAGCAGCGCTACCCCAGCGAGCACCAGCCGCACTACGCGGAGCCGTCGATACGGTCTCTTGCTGGGTCGGAGCTGCTGTCCCTAGTGGAGATACCCCCCGCTGAAGGCGTCGGGCAAAGTAAATAAATAACACCGCGATCACGATCTTGAGGACCAGATCGGTACCTCCGCCGATCACTTCGAGGAAAGCCCCTAGTC
>JBOFIQ010000202.1:0-2207 GCA_051650245.1 Propionibacteriaceae bacterium
AAAGCAAGAAGACCTTGCTCGTGACCCGCTCAATCGTGCCTCGGAGGCCAAAGACGAGACCAGCAGCAAAATCCACCAGTCGCTTAGCATCACTGTCTTCCATATCGGTCAGATTCATGATGACCGGAAGCCCATCACGGTAATGCTCACCAATAGTGCGCGCCTCATTGTAGGTGCGCGGATGCACAGTCACGATACGCGAAAGATCAACTGCACGAGGAGTAGCGACGACCTGCGGACGCGTCATTGGGCGCACACCAGTTTCATCGATCTCTTCCTCGTCGTAATAGTCATCGCCATACACCGGCTCTGTCAGTTCCAGATCCTCGTGCTCTTCCTTCACGGTGTAACGATCATCTGAGATAAATCCCAGCCATGCTGCGCTCTTGCGTAACACGTCGGACATCTTTCCTCCTGCCGGTATTTCTTGTTCAGTTCGAGGGTACCTGCCCACATGGCACCGATGCTGCCGCCACGCCAGAGTCAAGGAACACTACTGCCCCATTACTCCCGTAAGAATCATCGCCCGCACGACGCGCCGAATGCCACTGCGGTTGTTCGAGGGTGCAGATCCCCAGATCATGGGCATCCACATCTAACGCCGCTAACTGCGCCAGCGCTGCTGCCCCAAGATCAACACTGGGCGTGCCCCATGACGTCTGCCCCCATGCTGCTGGATGCTGCTCAGCAACCGCACGTCGTAGCCCATCGGGGACTTCATAGCATTGCCCACAGATATGCGGACCAATCCAGGCTTCAATCGCAGTTGCACCAAGCTCACGCATACGGGCGACCGTAGCGGGTATGACACCAGCCAAAAAGCCAACCCGGCCAGCATGGCACGCTCCAATAACGCCATCTGCGCTCGCAAACAGGATAGGCAAGCAATCTGCTCCACGAGCACACAGTGCGACATCACCCAACCGCGTCACCAACGCATCAGCAGCAGGCGGCTCGCGGGTAAAGAAATCCTCATCAACGTCACTAACGGTTGCGCTATGGATCTGATGTACGACAGCGATTCGGCTCACGCCCAATGCGGCACAGGTCTCTTCCTGCTTGTGTTGATAGCGCTGCGGCTCATCGACATTGGGACGTCCCACATCTGAGCAGAAGGCCGCCCCGACGCCAAAACTGACGTCGGGGCGGATAATCGTCTGCATTACTTCAGGAAGTCCGGGATATCGAGCTCATCATCGGAGCTAGGAGCCGGGAAACCTGGGTTGCGGGCAACGGTAGGCTCGCCCTGACGCGGCAAACCGGTTGCCGGTTGTCCAACCTGTCCGGGGGTCACGACCTGGCCCGATGCCTCCGGTTGCGCAACGTTACGCACTGGCTGCGACGTTGGTACCGTAGCGGCCTGACGCGGCGGCAACTGCTGCTTGCGCGGCAATGGCTGGTTGTTATCGAAACCTGCGGCGATGACGGTAACCCGCACCTCGTCGCCCAGCGAATCGTCGATAACCGTACCGAAGATGATATTGGCCTCATCATGTGCGGCAGCCTCGATGAGGTTGGCCGCAGCCGACACCTCAAACAAGCCCAAGTCAGAGCCGCCAGCGATGGAAAGCAGCACGCCGTGAGCGCCATCGATAGAAGCCTCCAACAACGGCGAACTCACTGCCATCTCAGCAGCCGCGCGAGCGCGATCTTCACCGCGAGCCGAACCAATACCCATCAACGCGGTACCAGCATCCGACATGACCGACTTCACGTCGGCAAAGTCAAGGTTGATCAAGCCCGGAGTCGTGATGAGATCGGTGATGCCCTGAACACCTTGCATGAGCACCTGATCGGCCTGCTTGAACGCATCGAGAATGGCGATCTGGTGATCGGTCATCTGCAACAACTTGTCATTAGGAATGACGATCAGCGTGTCGACTTCTTCACGCAGGTTGCCAATACCATTTTCTGCCTGGTTGGAGCGACGGCGGCCTTCAAAGCTGAATGGGCGGGTCACCACACCGATGGTCAAGGCACCCAGCGCACGAGCAATACGCGCAACGACAGGAGCCGCGCCTGTGCCGGTGCCGCCACCCTCGCCTGCGGTCACAAAGACCATATCGGCACCCTTGAGGATCTCTTCGATCTCCTCAGCATGATCCTCAGCAGCCTGACGGCCCTTATCTGGGTCAGCGCCAGCACCAAGACCGCGCGTAAGTTCACGGCCAATATCGAGCTTAACGTCAGCATCTGACATGAGCAGT
>JBOFIQ010000203.1:0-1429 GCA_051650245.1 Propionibacteriaceae bacterium
CGCAGTGGAAGATGACGGCGCCGACGCTCGTTATCTGCGCCAATCCGGCTTGTGGTGCTAAGCACCTGCCGCATACGGCATGCCCGACCTGTGGTGAGTACGGCCCGCGTGGCGATCGCCGCCAGGTGACCGAGGCCTAAGTTTCATCCACATTGGCGGATCTCGCATTAGAGCTGTGTTCACAGTTGGGGGTCGTAGTTGACCCCCAACTGTGGGAGCTCGCACACGTGCATCGTAGTTACTCTTACGAAAACGGCGGGATTCCTACTAATGAGCGGATTGAGTTCTTAGGTGACTCAGTGCTCGGCATTGTGGTGACCGAGCATCTCTATCTGACCTTCCCGCGTTTGCCGGAGGGCCAATTGGCGCGCCTACGGGCAAGTGTGGTCAATACTCATGCGCTGGCTCGGGTTGCTCGAACTCTTGATGTCGGCGCGCATATCAAGCTAGGCCATGGTGAAGTTGCCACGGCCGGGCACAACAAAGATTCCATCTTGGCTGACACGATGGAATCCATAATCGGTGCGATCTTCTTAAGCTCAGGTATTGAGGCAGCAGGCAAGTTTGTCCATCACCTTTTTGACCCGCTCGTTGAGGAGTCGGCACAACTTGGTGCGGGATTGGATTGGAAGACCAGCCTGCAAGAGGTTGCTGCGCATCAGTCGTGGGCTATGCCGTTCTATGAGGTAGAGCAAGAAGGTCCCGATCATGACCGCACGTTTACGGCGTTCGCGGTTCTCAACGATCGTCGTTTTGGCCCAGCCGAAGGTAAGAATAAGAAGCAGGCTGAGCAATTAGCTGCGGCAATCGCGTTCAAACAGCTCAAGGCCGAAGGGCTCACCCCGCACGATGCCTGAGTTGCCAGAAGTGGAGACGATCCGACAGGGATTGGTTTCGCTCGCTGGGCGCCAGATTGCTGACGTCGAAATATGGAAGACGCGATCGGTGCAGCGTCATCTTCCCGGTCCACACGATTTTCAGACTCGGTTGGCTGGGCTTTCCTTTGCTGCGCCGAAACGTCGCGGTAAGTATCTCTGGTTTCCGCTCGATAGTGGTGATGCCATGGTGGCCCATTTGGGGATGAGCGGGCAGTTCCGTCTTGATGCTTCAGGTGCTGAGTATCTACGTCATACCCGTGTGGTCTGGCATTTTTCTGATGGTGGGAACGAGCTGCGGTTTGTTGATCAGCGCATGTTTGGCGGTGTTTTTATTTCGTTTGGTGGGGCAGAGCTTCCTGATGAGGTATCCCATATCGCGTTGGACCCGGTGGATCCTGCATTTTCTGCGATAGATCTTGCACATCGATTACGTGCATCATCGCGTGGGATCAAGCGATTATTGCTGGACCAGACCGTGGTATCCGGGATCGGCAATATCTATGCTAACGAGGCGTTATGGCGTTCTCGCCTACATTACGCGGCACCAGGAT
>JBOFIQ010000204.1:0-1406 GCA_051650245.1 Propionibacteriaceae bacterium
CAAGTTCGACAAAGGCCCGCCAGGGGCTGTCACGCTGGGCGCTCGTGGGGCGTGAATGTGATACCAAGGCTGAGCTTGAACGCCTCACCAGCGACGCTGACACTGCATTTGCTACGGTTGGGCCAGCGGCTACACATGATGGTAGCGGCACTGAGATCATTGGCCATGCAACACGGCTGGTATCACCGACTGATCCAACGGCAAAGCCGTGGTTTGCTGCCGGTGGCGTCACTTTGCACAACCTTGATGAGATCATTGAGGCTGGGGCGACACGAGTAGCAGTTGGTGCTGCTATTACCAGTGCGACAGATATTGAGCGGGCTACCCGAGCTTTCACGACGGTGCTTCAGGAGCGTTGGGGTAAGCCAGATATGGCGAACTACCTCAACGGTCCGCTCCTGCCGTGAGCAAGACGCAACGACGCCGACTGCTCATTATCGGCGGTCTCGTACTACTCCTGGCACTGAGTTGGGGGCTTGCTGGACGTCATACTGTCCCCAAGGCTACGACGCAGGCGCATGCGACTGCGGGAAAGACCACGCGGGGAAGCCTAGGCCAAGACTCGGTATCTGGGCTGCCATGGATTGATCCAGCGCAGTTACCAAGCCAAGCGCGCGATACCCTCGCGCTCATTGATAAGGGTGGGCCTTACCCGTATCCCCGTAACGATGATGTGGTGTTTTCTAATGCCGAGGGGATTTTGCCGAAGAAGAAGCGTGGCTATTACAAGGAATACACGGTCAAGACTCCAGGGTCATCGACGCGTGGTGCCCGCCGGATCGTGACAGGCAGCGATGGCGAGTTCTACTACACCGATGACCACTATCAGTCATTCGCAAGGATTAAACGATGACAAAGCTTCCTCTCACAGGGCTTTTTGATGGCTCAGATACCACCGGTATCTTCGCTACGAGCCAGGCCCCAGACGATATCGTCGCAGCACTGGTTGATGCTGGCTGGAATGTAGCGTCCGTGGAGGCAACATCACTGGCGGCCTTCCACCACGAGATCAGCAAAGCCTTGATGGTGGAGTCGTGGTACGGCAAGAACCTGGATGCGCTCTGTGATGTCTTGCGCGATTGTGAGGCGAAGACGTCGTTGGTCTGGGCTGGATCAGCGAAGTTCAAACGCCATGCTCCTCGTGACTATGAACGTCTCTACGAGGTGTTGGAACAGCGGTGCTCCGAAGAGCCAGCATTTAGCGTGGTACTGGTTTAATCCCTGTACTTAGGCATCGCGTTCGACGCATAACCGCGCCAACTCGCGTAGTGCTATGGCCCCCGGCTCGGCGAGGGGTAGCGTGGTAAGAATATGTAGTGCCTGCGCATAGGCCTGCTGAATACGGGCTTCGGTTCGGGCTACAGCGCCAGTCTCATGGAGGAGGTGCTGAGCTTCGGCAATCTCAG
>JBOFIQ010000205.1:0-1259 GCA_051650245.1 Propionibacteriaceae bacterium
GTATATGCCTGCTGGACCTCATCGAATGCGATGCCCGCATCCTCGAGTGCCTTGGTGCCCGACTCCAGCGTCATGTGGGGATAGTCCCAATCACTACCGTCGTCATTCTTTCGGCGTCCCGGTTTCTCAAACTTTGTCATACCTACTCCGATGACAAAGACTCGATTGGACATGCAAATCTCCTAGGTTTCTATCTTTTTTCGGACGCGGAAATGGATGTGCGGCGGCTATTAATTACACCGAGAATTCGGCGATACCATCGGTAATGACGAACTTTCCTGGTTTCTCATTTCCTGCAGTCTCGAAGCTCAGCACGTGACGCCCCTTCGATTGGTCCTGCCACGCACGAGTGGTGATGACCTCACCAGGAATTGCGGGCTTGGAGAGTCGCACCGCCAGCCGCTTCAAGGTCGACGAGTCGCCTGGAGACACGGCTCCTATCAGCGCGTGGGATACAAAGGCAATCGTGCACAGCCCATGGATGATGATTCCGTTCAGCCCCATTTGCTTTGCGAACGCGTCATCCAAGTGAATAGGCATGGGATCACCCGCAGGCTCCGCGTAGCGGTAAGTCTGGTCTTGATCGAACTGTTGGATAAATTCATATTGAGCGTCCCGTGTGCGCAATGACTCGTCAAAGGAATGGTCGGGACTCACCTCGCCGACCATTCCGTCAAACTCTCCTCCCCGGAAGAACCCAATGAAATACTGCTCGTTCACCACGTCGTCGTGAGTGACGCTTCGGGTTTCCATGAGTGTCGTGACGACGACCCCCGACGATTTTCCCTCGACCCCAATCGGTTTGGCGCGCACACTCAGCGTTTCTCCAGGCCTTATCGGGCGGTGGAACCGGAAATCATGCTCGCCATGCAAGATTCGGAACATCAATGGGTCTGGAACCATAGATATGGTGGCTTCAGCCATCAAGTTCATCGCTGGTACGACAGCGAATACCGGTGGTGCGAGAACTCCCCGCAGATGACCTTCGATGGGGTCATTTGTCGCCTTTGCATACGCGACAGTTCGGGCCGCCGTAACCTCGAAGCGTTGCTCCTCACTCCAAACATCAAGGCGCTCTAGGTTATAGCCCTCCCTGCTGGCGACGGTCATCTCTTCTCCTCTGTATGTCACGCGGTTGGTTCGAACGTTATTAGTGGAGTCGCGCGGGCACAGTGACATAACAGCTCGAGCTGCTTGACACAATGTGCAGCTGGCCGATCCAATGGGAATGTTGGGACTGCGTCGGCGCGACCCGGTTT
>JBOFIQ010000206.1:0-4866 GCA_051650245.1 Propionibacteriaceae bacterium
CAGAGATTCGCCCATTCGACGACGGTTCGGCAAGAACAGGAATCGATGCGGCCCGACCTAGTTCGGCATAGTGTCGTCCCACGCCAGGCGGGGCATCACCAAGGAGCATGACCAGATCTGGCGTTGCTGTGAGCGCTAAAGGTGGCTGGGGGGGTGCTACGGCAGCGGGGGAGACGGGTTCTACTGGAAGGGTGAGAGGTTCGCTAACGAGCGGCTCGTCAAGTTGGAGGTTGAGCTGGACCGGTCCGGGATAGCTGGCATCGCTCGCGGACGTCAATGCCTGGCGTAGCCCGGTATCCCAGGTGTCGGGCGCATCGCTGGAGAGTTCACAACAGCAGCGGGCGAAGGTGCCAAAGATGTCAGGTTGGTCTGTGGTCTGGTTGGCGCCAGTGCCACGCAGCGCTGCCGGGCGATCAGCGGTGATCGCCACTAAAGCAACGCCTGCATGGTGGGCTTCCATCACGGCAGGTAAGAGATTGCCAACAGCGGTTCCAGATGTGGTGACGACCGCAGCTGGGCGACCTGTCACTTTCGCTATACCGAGCGCGACAAATGCTGCGCCACGCTCATCGATGCGCAGGTGAAGGCGCAACAGTCCGGCACGTTCGGCGTGTTCTAGTGCTAAGAGCAGCGGGGTATTGCGGGAGCCTGGGCAGGCAACGACATCACGTACTCCGGCGCGATACAGTTCACGTACGACGGCGTTGGCGAGTAATGCAGAACTCATCTCACTCGATCCTGCTCAATCAGGGCAGCGGCAGCGAGACGTTCGAGCCACCACGCAGTCGTTGCAGTATCAGCCAGCGGCACATCAGCAGGATCGATGTCGAGTGGGGAGCCAAGCGCGATCGAACCATCATGCTCAATCACGCGTAAGGCGGTGACATCAGTCTCAAATAGTGCACTGGTATTAAGCCCACAGGCAAAGGGCAGCTCAGGTAATGCTGCAGCCAAACTCACGCCAAGGCGTAACCCGACCGAGGAGTCCAATGCGGAGGATATGACAGTTGGCAACCCCAGATCTTCAGCAATTCGTAATGCTGCACGTACCCCACCGAGCGGCTGGACCTTAATCACCGCAACGTCTGCGGCATGTAAGGCTTTGACGCGGTAAGGATCATCAACGCGACGGATTGATTCATCGGCAGCGATGCGTACATCGATGCCACGCTGAGCAAGTGCTCGTCGTAACGTGGCTAAGTCCGCCACATCGAGAACGGGTTGCTCAACATATTCCAACTCGAAGCAAGCAAGTTGCTTGATCGCGCTCAACGCCTCATCACGGCTCCAGCAGCCGTTGGCGTCGCAGCGGATTTTGCCGTGGGGGCCGAGCGCATCTCGGACTGCCTCAACACGGGCGAGATCATCGCGAAGAGAAGAGCCTGGACCAGCGACTTTAACTTTGGCCGTAGTACAGGCAGATTCGCGCACGAGCGCGTGGGCCTGTTCTGGTCCCACCGCAGGGATCGTCACATTGACCGGTATCAATTCTCGAACTGCATGGACCGGTGGGCAGGTTGCTGCTTCGTGGGCAGCAGCGAGCCACGTGGCAGCTTCAGCAAGGTCATATTCGGTGAAAGGAGACCACTCTGCCCAGCCATATTCACCGTGGAGCAACATCCCGTGACGCCTGGTGATGCCACGAAATGTAACGCGCATGGGCAGATCAAATACCACGGCATGATCGCACCACGGGGGTAGCGTCGGGCTAGACGAGGTATTCATTCGGCACAGTGTAGACGTCTGGATCGTTACAAGATACTGCTGATGGCTTCAGTTCCGACTGGGAAGTTTTTAGCGCGGGAATCAACGAAATGGCAGCCGCTGAGAAGCCCACTGATACCTGATGGATTAATCAAGACCACGATCACCGAGGCGAGTGCGATGAGCCAGGCAAAGCCAGGTGCGAAATTGATGGTGACGACGAAGATTCCTTGGCAGATTAACGCACGTAGAAGCTGGGATGCGCGGGAATGTCGTTGTGCCTGTGGTTCTAGGTAGACCATCCGCTGGCCAAAAGATGCCCCGCTATCGGTGAGTGCTGGAATGATGACGCCGATCCCGGCAGCAATACATGACCCAATGGCGAGCCAGGTCTTGTGCTCTGCAACGGCATCTACAGCGCTTTGATGCCAATTCAGCACGATTGCTGCACCCCAGCCCACCGCAGTTCCTAGCATTCCCAACAAGGCAAGGTAGGTTGCGTCAATGATCATTCCGGCGAGGCGACGCATGCGTGAGAGTGTGCGGGCTTGATCGCGTCGAGCAATCACATAATCTTTACGGCTGAGTAGTCGTGGCGTGAGCGCTTCAAGGGCAATGCCCACAAGAGTTCCCGTGGTATTGGTGATGAGATCAACAGCGTCAGTGACTCGATAAGCGCATGGTGCCAAGCCGAAGTTCGCGGTGTATTGGGTTGTTTCGATCAAGGCAGACATGCCCAGGCCAAGAAGAGCAACTCGAAGCCGCGGCCATTCGGTGAGGCGGCGGATAAGGAACCCAAAGGGAACGAAGAGCGCGACATTGAGGATCGGTTCTAAGATCAGCCAGCTATGCAATATCGCGGGAAAACCATAGGCAGGGAGCAGCCGTACAATATCGCGAATACCACGGAAAGGATCGAGATTAACGTGCAGGCTATGTGCTGCGCAGAACTCATCGGTAAAGGTGGGAAGTGGGAAAATTGTATAAGCAATGAGTGCAGAAAAATAAACATAGCAACTCATTGTCCAGAGCAGTCGTCCCTCGGCTAATTCACCATAGCGTCGGTAGTGCCAGATGAGCAGTGGAATAAAGGCAAGTGCTGAGATAGTAAGCCCGACGATGATAGATAAAAAGGCCTGCTGTAACACGATGTACCTTCCACTGCTGACATATGACAATTCTCATTATTCTAGCGGGGATTTGTGTCTGCTATGGCCCTGTTGTGCCGTGTGGAGGGGCGGTGGTATTTGACGCGTTAATCAAGGTAAGCCTATCCTAAGCGGGTGCAAATCTGTGATCCTGGCCACATTAACGCTGCCCTAACGGGGACAGGTCTTACCTTGTCCTATGGCTCAACCCCTGTCGTTAATGGCGTCTCGCTGGCGTTACATCCAGGACGCGTCACTGCACTTGTGGGACCTAATGGTTCAGGAAAATCAACGTGCCTACGTGGGCTGGCCAAGCTCCATCCACTCGTCGAAGGCGAAGTGCTCCTCGACGGTAGCGATGTCGCCTCAATGAGTGGGCGTGAGCTTGCTACGAAGCTTGCCATGTTTGCGCAAAAGCGCCCTACGCCAGCAGGCATTACCGTGGCTGAAGCAGTGGCATTTGGTCGGCATCCACATCGGAGCCGACTCCTTGGCCGCGATGATGATGGGGCAGAAGCGATTGCGCGAGCGCTATCGCTGACGGGTCTTGATGATCTTGCTCAGAATGCGATGGATGAGCTTTCTGGTGGGCAGGTGCAGCGGGTTTGGCTGGCCTCATGTTTGGCACAACAGACCGGAATCCTCTTACTCGATGAGCCAACGAATCACCTTGACATCCGCTATCAGGTTGAACTGCTCTCGCTCGTGCGTGAATTAGCTGATCGTGAAGCGGTTGCGGTGGGCGTGGTGCTCCACGATCTTGAACAAGCCGCTGCCATTGCGGATCAGGTAGTCCTGCTTGAAAGCGGACGCATCCTTGCAGCAGGCACGCCTGCTGATGTTTTGACGAAAGAAAATTTGACGCGCGCTTACCACGTCGATATTGACGTCCATAGCGATGCGCAAGGCCAGCTCCGCATCAGTGCACTGGGAGCTATTACACGGCATCGCATTCCTGCGTGTGCCTAACACATCATGTGGAAGGAAACTATGAATCGCCGCACCATGCTGGTTGCTCTCGCCGGAGCAGCCTCCTTGATGCTGACTGCCTGCGGCTCGACTGAGCCTGCAACGAATGCGTCAGGATCGAATGCACCCGCTCAGGCCATTACGGTCACTGATTCCCGGGGTAAAACGATCACACTCGATCGTCCCGCTACTCGTGTGGTGACGCTGGAGTGGAACAACACCGAAGAAGTGATTGATCTGGGCGTTCAGCCGGTCGGTATCTCTGATATCAAGGGCTTTACTACCTGGGATACGGCCGTCAAGATCAGCGGCGATCCTGTTGATGTCGGTATGCGTGCTGAGCCCAGCCTTGAGTCAGTGGCCAAAGCAGCTCCGGATTTGATCTTGGGTGTTGAAGCCTCGATCCCGGCTTCTGCTCTAGAGCAGATGGAAAAGATCGCACCAGTCGTGCTGCTCAAGAGCGCTGACCGTACTCGTCCGATTGAGCAGATGCGCGATAACTACACCACGACTGCGCGACTGTTGGGCAAAGATAAGGAAGCAACCGACAAGCTCGCTGCTTTCGATAAGGCCATCGCAGATGCTCGTACTGCCTTCGCCAAGAAGGCGCAGGCTCCTTACGCTTTGACTTACCTCAATGTGACCGGCAACAACGTCGATTTCCGCATGCATTCCGATGCGTCGCTGGCTGGTGCAGTTGCCAAGGAAATGGGCTTGGTTAATGCCTGGGAAGACAAGAGCGATTCTGCGTGGGGCGTTGGTTCTCTCGACGTTGAGGGCATGACTAAACTTCCTGCCGATACTCGTCTGCTGTACTTCCTTGACACCACGGGCGCCGACCCAGTGACCACGGTCCTTGCTGATAACGCGGTATGGAAGGCGCTTCCGATGGTTGCCAACGGCCAGGTCAAGCGCATGCCTGACGGTATCTGGATCTACGGTGGCCCAGCTTCACTCACTCAGTGGGTGAATGCGATCACTAGCGCACTCGCGTGAGCGTAACAATGCAGAAGCGGCCCGGCGGCAACGTCGTCGGGCCGCTCCT
>JBOFIQ010000207.1:0-1675 GCA_051650245.1 Propionibacteriaceae bacterium
ACGGGCAAGAGCATGTGGAAGAATATGAACATGTCGCTGGAAACCATGCTTTATGACCGTTTGTTCGCCGTCTGCAAGACTGACCCCGAGCTGCGTCCGGCATCGCGACCAGAGTTCGGCGATTTCCAGTGCAATGCCGCGATGAAACTTGCTAAGGCCCAAGGTCTCAAGCCCCGCGACGTTGCCCAGCAGCTCATCAACGACGTCGATCTTGACGATATTGCCGAGCCGCTTGAGATCGCTGGCCCAGGATTTATCAATATCCGGCTCAAACCCGCCGCTGTTATTGCCGCGGCCAAGGAACTAGCCGCTGACCCGACCTTGGGTATCGCCCAGGCGCAGCAGCCCCAGCGCGTCATCATTGACTACTCTGCGCCTAACGCAGCCAAGCAGATGCACATCGGGCACCTGCGTTCGACGATCATCGGTGACTGCTTTAGCCGGGTTCTGGCCGCTCAAGGCCACACCATCATCGCGCAGAACCATATCGGTGACTGGGGTCGTCAGTTCGGCATGATGATTGAGCAAGCGCTCGACGAGAACTTTGATCTTGCCACGCTCACTCTCGATGACGCCGAGGAGATTTATAAGCGTGCGAATGCCAAGCTCAAGATCGATGAGGCCTTCGCGCAGCGCGCTCGTGACCGCGTGGTTCAGCTTCAGGCGGGCGATCCCGATACCGTCGCAGCCTGGACCACGATTATCAATCAGTCGAAGAAGTCGTTTAACGAGATTTACCAGCGTCTTGGCGTGCTGCTACGCGACGAAGATTACGCCGGGGAGTCGTTCTACAACGCCATGCTGGCCGGCGTCGCTGACGATCTGGAAGCTCGAGGGCTCGCCCACGAGGATCAGGGCGCACTTGCGATGTTTGTCGAAGGTTCTGAGACGCCGCTCATCATCCGTAACTCCCAAGGTGGTTTCGGCTATGACGCGACAGACATGGCAGCGATCCGCTACCGCGTTCAGGAACTCGACGCAGCCCGGATCATTTACGTCGTTGGTTCTGAGCAGACTTTGCACTTCCGCCTCATCTTCGCTGCAGCACAGCGGGCGGGATACCTGCCTGAAGGGGTCCGTGCTGAGCACATCCCGTACGGCATGATCCTGGGTGCCGATGGTAAGAAGTTCTCGACGCGTGAAGGGGCTGCGCACCTGACTGACCTGCTCGATCAGGCCGATGCTCTGGTGTCGCACGATGTTGCACTGGGTGCGATTAAGTACGCCGATCTGTCGAACACCATCATCAAGGACTACTCCTTCGATCTGGAGCGCATGACCGCCACGACGGGCAATACCGGGCCATACCTGCAATATGCCCACGCGCGTTGTACTTCCGTGTTGCGCAAGTCGGGGGATGATGCAGCCCACGCGATTACCTTGCTGGAGGCTCCTGAGGAGTTGGCATTGGTGCGTCAGCTCGACGGTTTTGGTGCAGTCGTCGCTGATGTTGCTGAGACGCTAGCGCCGCACAAGTTGTGCGCTTACCTCTTTGATCTAGCCACGGCATACTCGGCGTTCTACGAGAAGTGCCATATTTTGTCTGCCGAGGGTGAGGTTAAGGCATCGCGGCTCGGGCTGGTGACCTTGACCAAGGCTGTACTGGCCAAGGGCCTGGGCCTGTTGGGCATCCCTGCACCCGAGGTGATGTAACCACAACGTCGCAGTGGCCCAT
>JBOFIQ010000208.1:0-2110 GCA_051650245.1 Propionibacteriaceae bacterium
AGGTCGGGGGCTGCATCCGCTGTGCCAACGATCTTCGTGAGTGCAGCAAAAAGCTCGCTAGCGGTGCGTAGCGGTGCCTGCTTGCTGCGCGGCGGACGTGACAGGAGTTGATCCACGACGAGATCTAGTGCTGGGGAAATACCCGCCTTCACCTGACGCGGGGTGAGGTAACCATGTGCGTCCTTCGGGGCTGCGGGCATACCGAAGCCTGGACCGCCAGGCCACGCCGTGATCAAGCTGGCATAGAGCAGTTTGCCCACCGCGTCGAGATCGCTAGCTTCGCGCTCGACCTCAGAGAAGGTGTCATCACTAGGCAACGGACGAATTGCCTTTTCCATGAGGAAACCGACAATCTTGACGTTGCCATTACTCGAAATCAAGATCGTGTCCGGGTTCAACCGCTCGTGGTAAAGACCGCTGGCATGAACGCCGATCAGGGCTTCGGCTAGCTCACGCCCCAACCATCCTGTTTCCAGCGCAGTAAGCGGACCACTGTGAAGTAGCTGTTCCAAGGTGAAGCCCTGCGTGAACTCACAAATAACGTAGCTACCCAGAGTTGGGGTGTCAGAATGTACCGCGTCCAAAACCCGCAAGAACCGTGAATCTGTCGCCACTGAGGCTTGCCGGGCCGCCGCCAGAATCTCAAAGGAGCGCTCTGCGCCGGGTGCCAAAATGTGGATAAGGACGTCACGCTGCAAGATCGTGTCAAAAGCCCGCCAGGTAAGCGTGCCACTACGACGAGCCATGAGCAGATCAAGCCGGTAACGCTCCCCCAGCAAGTCGCCAGGAACCACCTGCGATACCGGGGTCGTATCCTCAGCAAGCTCCTCTGGAGCTGTCTCGATCAATGCCATCGGCTCAACCAGATCAGCAAGTGCTGGCTCCTCGACTAGCATCTCCGGTTCGACGTCAACCGCAGCGGGATTCTCCCCACTTTGCACGACGCTTTGTCGATTCCTGTTGAGGCGGTTTTTGACCATACCGACCAGCTCAGCGACGTCTTCAATATGGAGCACCCGCGAGATAGCAAAGAAGATGCCCACACCAGCAAAACCAGCAACGACCAATCCCAGTAGCGTGCCGACAGGACCAGGCATAGCCGATTCCAAAACGGAGCAGGAGTAGTGGGCCGCCAAACCAGCCGGTAACGCAGCAAGACTCAACCGCACACTCAAACGGAAAACCTCAGCCAAGGACGTATGCAACCGGCGATTCAATAACCGCCAGCCGTAAACCGAACCGGGGATCATGCCCAGCAAAAGCGCGAGAGCCAACGTCGGGGCAACCCAGCCAGACTTACCGATGAACACAACGCCGCTCACCGCAACGATAAGGAGCACAACGTCAGTAACCACCGTGACCTTGAAGGCTGTCTTCGTATCCTCCATGGCATAGAACGCACGATTCACGATGTAGAAGAAGGTATACACCGGATATGCCAAGGCGAAAGCAATCAATGTCCAGGCGATGAAACGCCACGACGTCTGGTTCGCGCCCCAGCCAAAGAGCAGACGACACAGTGGCATCGACAAGAAGGCCAGCGCGGCGGTGATCGGAATCATGCACGTCAGCGTCAGACGCAAGGTCGACGTCGTCTCCCGCGCGACAGCCTTCATGTTGCCCGCGAGCGCCATTCGGGTTAGATCAGGCATCAACGCCGTGGCAAGGGAGACCGTAATAAGGCCGTGGGGAACCATCCAGATGGTGTAGGCGTAGTTATAGACCGCTTGCCCCGCAGCCAGCGCATCCTTGCCGACCGCAACCGAGGCAAGTTTGGTCTGCATGAAGGTCACGATCTGGCTAATCAATGCTGCCAGTAACACCCACTTAAATGCTTCGACCGTGCTGCCGAGACCGGTCCCTTTCCAATCAAAACGCGGCCGCAATTTGATCTCAGCTTTGCGTAGATACGGCACCATAATGACTGCCTGCAAAGCCACCGCTACCGTCATCCCGACGGAAAGAAAAACTGCTTGCGACGTCGAGAATGGCGTGGTTGCAGGTTGCGATCCCCAGATCACCAAGTACCCCACGAAGACCGCGATAGAGACCAGGTTATTCACCACCGGTGCCCACATCATCGGGCCGAAAACGCCCTTCGCATTGAGCA
>JBOFIQ010000209.1:0-10523 GCA_051650245.1 Propionibacteriaceae bacterium
CGAACTTTTGCGGCGTATTCTTCCTGGCATGATGATTGCCGTCATCTGGGTCATCATTGTTGCTGTCCTACGTGGCCTCAGTGAGCGCAAGCGTCTTGGTATTAAGGAGCTCTCCGCTGAAGAGATCGCTTCCATGAGCGCTATGACTGCGCTTGGGCATGAAAGCAGCGACGCTACTGACAACATGAAGCGCCCCAAACTCATCTGGCTGAACCTGATTCTGACTGTTGCCTTGATGTTCCTGCTGGTCTTTGGCGGGGAGCTGTCCTGGGTCCCCAAGATCAACTCGGCAGTGCTCTTCGAGGTTGGCTTCGCACTGGCTTTGCTCATCAACTTCCGTAAACTTGCCGATCAGCGCAAGATCATCGAGGAGCACGGCGCCAACGCCATCCAGGTCATCGTCATGGTCCTTGCCGCCGGTATCTTCATGGGCATTCTCAATGGTTCAGGCATGTCGGTTGCCATGGGTAACAGCCTTGCCGATATCGTTCCGTCATCCATGGGTTCACACTGGGCACTTGTAACCGCGATTGCTTCGGCTCCTGGAACCTTCCTCCTGAGCAATGACGCGTTCTATCTTGGTGTTTTGCCGATTCTTTCCAAGACCGGGCAGACCTACGGTTTTACCCCAATGGATATTGGCATCGCCTCAACCGTTGGCCAGGCGTTCCACCTACTGTCTCCGCTTGTCGGCTTCATCTACCTGTTGCTGCACCTGACTGGTGTGGATATGGGCGAGTGGCAGCGCAAGGCAGCCAAGTGGTCCTGCGGCACATTCGTGATCTTCTTAATCTCCATCGCTCTGTTTGGTGGAGTACACCTCTAAACCTACGTCCTCTACACATAGCCGCCGCCCCTGCTTTAGGGGCGGCGGCTATTCGATTTTGAGTCACTAGAATGTCACATATGACAGCATCGAAGTCTGCATCTGGCGGCACTATGCGTGCGCTTACATCATCTGTCGCCCAACGCCCCCACGTTGATCTGGAGCTTCTCGAACCTTACCGTTACCCCATCGAAAGTCCCCTTGCAGAGCGAGGGCAACACACCTATCTGGCTGCAGGTACGCCCATCTGCTGGAACTATGGGCTCACCGACGAAATGATGCGCGTCATCAGCGATGATGAACGCGGCCTGATTTGCTGGCAGGCATCCAGCTCAGAACGCACCTGCACCCAACGCGTCGATGGTCGTGGAAACCGTGAGATGCCTGCCGAAGAACGCACATACGGCGAGCGCATCGTCGTACCCGATTCCTGGCACGGTGCTGGCATCGTCCGCATCGCCCCCGCTGGCGCGCCCTACTCCGTCTGGTTCTTTCATCACCCTGACGGCAGTTTTGCCGGATATTACATCAACCTTGAACTTCCCCATCTACGAAGTCTCGATGGGCGCACCACGTATACCCGAGATCTGACTCTCGACCTTTGGCAAGAACCCGATGGCACTTTATGGCTCAAAGATTTCGATGAGGTCGACGCCTATGTCAAGGCCGGACGCTACACCCGAGCCCAAGCCGACGAGATCTTCCGCCTTGCCGATCAGATCCGCTTCGATCTGCTGCAACCTCGCACTTGGCCTCTTGGCGCTGACTGGGAAACGTGGGTTCCCTCTGCTGACATGGATATCCCGGCACGTTTTTCCATTGACTAGCTAGAGCTACGGCAAGATCGGCAAACTCCCCATCGCCTGACAAAAACCGCACGATCCTTCACCACTCAAAATGAAGGGTGGCCCGCAGCCGAAGCTGCGGGCCACCCTTGTATCAGAAATTACTTCTGCTTGAGCACTGCCTGGGCCGCCGCGAAGCGTGCGATCGGCACGCGGAACGGGGAGCAGGACACGTAGTCGAGACCGACCTTGTTGAAGAACTCAACCGAAGCCGGATCGCCGCCGTGCTCGCCGCAGACGCCGCACTTATGGTTCGGCTTGACCGAACGACCCTTAGCAACGCCGATCTTGACCAGTTCGCCCACACCGTCGAAGTCGATGGTCTGGAATGGGTTGCACGGAACAACGCCGCCGTCGACGTACTCACCGAGGAAGCCATTCTCGGCATCGTCACGCGAGATACCGATACCGGTCTGGGTGAGGTCATTGGTACCGAAGGAGAAGAAGTCCGCGACCTCAGCGATCTGATCGGCGCACACCGCTGCACGCGGAAGCTCGATCATGGTGCCGATGGTGTAATCCAGCTTCTTGCCAGCCTTGGCGAACTCATCCTCAACAGCGTCAGTAACAACCTGACGATGCTTGGCCAGCTCGCTGCGGAAAGCAACCAGCGGAATCATGATCTCGACGCCGACGGTCTCGCCTTCGCGCTCAAGAACAGCAAGAGCTGCCTTGGCGATGGCGCGAGCCTGCATCTCGGGGATCTCCGGGTAGAGCATGCCCAAACGGCAGCCACGGGTACCAAGCATCGGGTTCTGCTCGTGGAGCTTCTTGACCTGAGCCAAGGTCTTGCGCTCGGCTTCAAGCTGATCGGCAGGAGCATTCTCCAGTTCCATCTTCTGTACGAGCAGGGACTGCTCGGTGAAGTTGGGCAGGAACTCGTGCAACGGCGGATCGAGCAAACGAACGGTGACCGGGAGGCC
Organism: Propionibacteriaceae bacterium; assembly: GCA_051650245.1. Lineage (GTDB taxonomy): Bacteria > Actinomycetota > Actinomycetes > Propionibacteriales > Propionibacteriaceae > JBOFIQ01. The sequence goes on from JBOFIQ010000209.1 coordinate 2,595, forward strand.
CTTCATCGCGGTGAAGATGGCTTCGAAGTCGGCCTGCTGCATCGGCAGAATCTTGGCCAGAGCAGCGGCGCGCTCTTCCTGAGTCTCAGCAACAATCATCTCGCGGACGGCCGGGAGACGATCCTGCGCGAGGAACATGTGCTCGGTACGGCACAGGCCGATACCTTCAGCGCCCAGTTCACGAGCCTTGGCTGCGTCGGTGCCGTTGTCGGCGTTGGCGCGAACCTTCATGCGACGGATCTCGTCGGCCCAGGTGACGACCTTCTGGAAGTCCTCATTGATCTGGGCCGGCATGAGCGTGAGCGCACCAGCGTAAACCTCGCCGGTTGCACCGTCGAGGGTCATCATGTCGCCGTGCTTGTAGGTGACGCCGTCGATGGTGACGGTCTGAGCCTCTTCGTCGATCTTGATCGGGGCGCCAGCAACACAGGGCTTGCCGAAGCCACGAGCAACAACGGCCGCGTGGGAGGTCATGCCACCGTGAGCGGTCAGCACGCCCTGCGCCTGAAGCACACCGTGGATGTCATCGGGGGTGGTCTCGAAGCGGATCAACACGATCTGCTCGCCCTTGGCGCCACGCTCGGCAGCTTCGTCAGCGGAGAAACAGATTTCGCCAACAGCGGCACCCGGGGATGCCGGGAGACCCTTGCAGATCGCCTTCTCAGCGTGAGTCGGGTCGATGGCCGGGTGCAGGAGCTGGTCCAACTGGGCCGGCTCGATGCGCAAAACGGCTTCTTCCTTGGTGAGGATGCCCTCATCCACGAGATCGCCAGCGATCTTGACGGCAGCGGCAGCAGTGCGCTTGCCGTTACGCGTCTGGAGCATGAAGAGCTTGCCATTCTCGATGGTGAACTCCATGTCCTGCATGTCCTTGTAATGCAGCTCCATGGCGTCCATGGTCTTGCGCAGCTCGGCGTAAGCCTCGGGCAGAACAGCTTCCATCTCTTCGAGCGGACGCGGGGTACGGATACCAGCGACGACGTCCTCGCCCTGAGCGTTGATCAGCCACTCGCCGTAGAGTTCCTTGGCGCCCGTGGATGGGTTGCGGGTGAACAGAACGCCCGTTGCCGAGGTATCGCCACGGTTGCCGAAGACCATCTGCTGCACGTTGACGGCGGTGCCGAGATCACGGGAAATGCCGTTGGTCTTGCGGTAGACGTCAGCGCGCGGGTTCAGCCAGGACTGGAACACAGCGTTGCAGGAGCGCATGAGCTGCTCGCGGGAATCAGAAGTCCAGGCGCCGCCAAGCTCTTTGTTGGCAATTTCCTTGAAGATCGCGACGAGTTCCTTGAGGTCTTCAGCAGTGAGATCTGTATCCAGCTCGACGCCCTTGTCGGCCTTCATCTTGGTCAGTGCGCCCTCGAAAGCGTGGGGGTTGATTCCCTCAACGACCTCGCCGTACATCTGGATGAAGCGGCGGTAGCAGTCGTAGGCGAAGCGCTCGTTGCCCGATTCCTGGGCGACGGCGGCGACCGACTCGTCGTTCATACCGAGGTTAAGAATGGTGTCCATCATGCCGGGCATGGAGACGATGGCGCCGGAACGAACCGACAGCAACAGCGGATCGTGAGCCGAGCCCAGCTTCTTGCCAGCGCGCTGTTCAAGGCGCTCTAGGCCAGCAGCAACCTGCTCGCGCAGACCATCAGGCCACTCACCATTGCGGTTCATCGTGTCGACGCAGGCCTCGGTGGTTACGGTGAATGCATCGGGGACAGTCACGCCGGTCTTGGCCATTTCAGCCAGGTTGGCGCCCTTGCCGCCGAGGATGCTCTTCATCGTGGCATCGCCTTCGGAAAGGTCGTAGACGTACTTCTTGTCCGTCATCAAATCTCCTTAGTGGGTGGCACGTCCGGCTGACGCGCAGATCACAGGGTCAGTTTATAGGGAGAAAGCAACGATGAACACTCTCGCTTATCTTCTGAGAACTAAAACCATTACCACGGTCTTGATAGCAAAACCTAGCGAGATCCTTGCATCGCCAGATCAGCAATATGACGGCCACGTATCCAGAATGAAAAAGCTCGAGTGCCCTTGAGCGGCAGCTACGGCTTCATGTAGTTTCACACGAGACAAGTCTGCGTTTCATGACATCACCTAGAGGACGTTTTAGCTATCCACTGACGCAGTGGGGCGTCGCAACGAACGAGACAACGCCCTAAGAGTGATGACTAGGCCCATGACAAAGCAGCCCACACGCAGGAGTTCACGTAACGAAAAATAATCCGCGAAGAAGCGTCCGCCGCGATAGCACTCTCCAGCAAAAGTGCTCAGCTGCCGAGGACACTCCGTAATCCCCGCAGATACCGCCGCAACATGCTGCTCCCACAGCAGCAACCACGGCCAAACCCCAGCAGTTGCCATGATGAGCGCCCCAAGAATGACATAGCCAAAGCCCCGGTTTCGACGTAACGCGAGGCCTGCTACCAGCGCACCGACAGCGAGGAGATACGCCCGGAGTAGGTGCACTGTAAATGGCATCATCATTCCTTGTACTAGCGAACTAGCATCAAGATGACGAGGTGGCAGCGTCACGAAACGACCAGTCCCAAGATAGTCCGCCATCGGCAAGTCAATCCCATACGTCAAGGAAGCGTTTGCGTGATAAAGCACCGTGGCCACCAGCAGTAGCGCGCCTGCTCCGAGCAACGCCCAGGAAGCAAACTGGCGTACATGATTGTGGAGATCAGTCGTCCTCATGGCCCAATAACAACACCCTTATCTGATCTTGCCAAGTGCCGACAGCCCCGATCACTCAGATTCATCCTGCAGTCATATGCCGCATACCCCACTAGGCTGATGTCATGCAGCCCATTGAGCGTCTCCTTGCCGAGCAAGCCCCCACCTGTGACGGACGGGTGCTGCTTCGCGATACCCCTGGGCTGATGGAGTGGGCCCGCGAGCGCTACGCCGACGTCACCTTGTGGTGCGATGACATCCGTGATGCTCAGCCGGGCCAAGAACTCACCCCGCCTCCGGCTGACCTAGTACTGGCGCAGTTACCCGCCTCGCTCGACGCCTTAGCCGTACATGCCGCAGAAGCAGCAAGCCATGGTGCTACCTATCTTGGCGGTGAGCGCGTCAAATATCTCACTCATTCCATGAATGACGTCCTGGCTCGCTATTTCGATGATGTGCATGACACCTTGGGCGTTGGTAAATGTCGCGGCCTCGTCGGAGCTCAGCCCAAGGCACATGTCGCGGCCCCCGAGCCAAAACATAATCACATCGGACATCTTGAGGTTGTCGCCTATGGTGGCACTTTTGCTGGTGCCCGACTCGATGCTGGCACCGAATTGCTGCTCAGCACTCGTCGCCGCTGGCCAATCGGGCGGGCCATTGATATCGGCTGTGGCAACGGGATTCTCAGTGCAACCTTGGCCCGCTTGGGCTGCTCAGTCACAGCAACCGACACCTCGGCTGCAGCGATTCGTTCGACCCAGGCCACGCTTGCCGCGAATCACCTTGACGCAGATGTGCTCTGGTCTGATGGTCTGAGCGCTCTGCCAGATCGTTCCGCTGACCTCATCGTGACCAATCCCCCATTCCATATTGGTCATGCCAAGGATTCCACCCCCACGTTGGCCTTCCTCGATGATGCCGCTCGGGTCCTCACCGACGACGGAGAGATTTTCGTCGTCTACAACGCGCACCTGCCTTATTTACAGGCACTGGGACAGGCCTTCGGCCATGCTGACATCATCGCGCGTGATCGGGATTACCTCGTCGCCCGCGCAGTTGCGCATACGTCATAGCCCTGTCCTAGCTCACTTTCCCTCGCCACTATTTCAGCGGAGCGCACCTTGTCGCGCGCTCTGTTGCATTCCATATTCTAGATATTCGTCCCATATATCAAGATTTGGCTTGGTCTTACGCAGCACACTGTCTACCGTGGAATAACCACAAACTGTGGCTTAGTTCATACAGGAGTCGCTATGACAGACGCTGCCCTTCCCCCGTCGGGCTCTGCGCCCGCAGCGACCAATATCGAACAAGAAGCTGGGCTATCACGACGCCTCACGTCTGGCCAAATTGCCATGATCGGCCTATCGGGAGCACTCGGCACCGGCCTATTTCTTGGCTCAGGGTCCATGATCGCAACCGCTGGACCGGCTATCGTCGTGAGCTATGCGCTCACCGGCCTTGTCTGTCTCGCTGTCGTTTTCGCTATGGCAGAAGTGACGACGCAACACCCAGTCCACGGCGGTTTTGGTGCCTCCGCGAGCGCCTACGGCGGCCCCTTCTTCGGCTACCTAGCCCGCTGGAACGTCGCAATCACGATGACCTTGGCGGTTGGCGTTGAAGTGGTAGCCAGCGCCAAGTACCTCCAGTTCTGGTGGCCGAATCTTCCGCTCTGGGTCGGCGTCGCGATCTTCTCTGCCATGATCGTGGCAGTCAACCTCGCAGCAGTGTCGCTCTATGGCGTGACGGAGTACTGGTTCAGCCTGCTCAAAGTCATCGTTGTCTGCCTCTTCATCGCCTTTGGCCTCGTGCTCATTCTCTTCGGGCTCCCCGGCCATGCTGCTGAAGGCTTTGGCAACCTCACCGAGCACGGCGGCTTTGCCCCACACGGCATGGGCGGCATTCTGGCAGCAGCAGTAGCTGCCATCTTCTCCTTCGGTGGCGCAGAGAATGTGTCACTCGCTGCCGCCGAATCCCTTACCCCCAAGCGCGACATTCCGCGTGCTGCTCGCTCGATGATCGTGCGGCTACTGGTCTTCTACATCGGCGCCATCTTTATCGTGGTTGCGGTACAGCCGTGGACTGTGGCTGCAGCCTCAAACGGCGACATCAAGAGCTCGCCCTTCGTCAGCGTTCTTGCCGCCACCGGTATCCCCGGTATTGCAGATTTCATGAACTTCATTCTGATCGTCGCTGCACTCTCAGCGGGTAATGGCTGTCTCTACGCTTCAACACGCATGATTCACTCACTCAGCGTCGATGACATGGCACCGAAAGCCCTTGCGGCGACAGCAGCCAATGGCGCACCTCGACGCGCAGTGCTCGCAGCCTGCTCTGGCATGCTCGTCGCCTGCATTATGTCGCTGACTCTGCCCAGCAAGACGTTCTCCTATTTCTTCGGCATCATGTTGATGGGCCTGCTCTTAACCTGGGTTTACATCCTCATCACCCACCTCTTTTTCCGTGCAAAGCGAGCACATCTGGGCCTACCTGCCTCACCCGTTCAACTACTTGGTGGACGGGTGTCGTCCTGGTCTGCACTCATCGCACTTCTGGCAGCAGCTATCTACTTAGCCTTTGATCCGGCCTATCAGATCGCGTGGACCGTCGGCGTGCCCGTACTTTTGGCAGTGGCAGCGTGCTACTACTTCGTACCGCGTTCGGTGAAAAAGTCCATCACGGAACACAACGTCCTCAGCGAAGAACTCGAAGCCCGGCCTTAAGAACTTCTGTCTCGATATTTCACAGGCTTTACCCCTCGATAACGAGGGGGTTCGTGAGGTACGGTTCGAGGTGATGAAGAAGCGCAATACGAAAATATGGCTCCCGTCGCAGCACGGGGCCTGGTTCATGCTCTTGTTACCCGCAGTCATTGGCTGGTTTTACCGGCTAGGACGTCCGGGTTCAACGCCGACCCTCGATCTTGATCGACTCATCTTGATCGTGGCCTGGATCGCAGCGTACTGCTTTTTCAATGCGCTGAGTCTGGCGCTCAAAGGCAGCAAGAGCCGACGATTGAGCTATGTCGCGCCCATCACCACCTACTTCTTGATTACCGTTGTTGCGGCTCTGATCTGTGTCGCAATCTTTGGTTGGGTTATCGGCGCATGGGGACTGATCTATATCCCGCTGTGTGCAGTCACCTTGGTCTTGACCTACCTACGTCGGGACCGCTCACTCTTGTCTGGCGCTGCCACTATCGCTGCAGCAAGCATCTTTAGCTGCGTCGTCTTTAGCCCTAACCCCTTTGTTTTTGTGCGCGCCTGGAATACCCATGACGTCATCACCTTGCGGTGGTTGGCGCTCATGTGTTTCCTCTACTTCTTCGGTACGGTCTTTGTCGTCAAGACGATGATCCGCAAACGGGGCGATAAGGCCTGGTTCGCTTTCTCGATCATGTACCACCTCGTAGCTATCGCTATCATCTCGATTGCTGTGGCTGGGGCGGTACTGTCTGCAGTCTTCATCGTGTTCTTCATTGCGCTACTGGCCCGTGCAATTGCGCTTCCGCTACTTGGCCCGCTACGTCATCCACCGCGCATCATCAAGCCCGTTGTCCTTGGCCTGATGGAGGTTGTTTTCTCCTTCACCTTGGTCGGACTGACGTTGGCGCTTGTGGTTTTCTAAACAGTTCACCCACCCGCTGCACGCCGGGCGTATCGTCACGGTAGTTTTGGATACATACCCCTTAAGGAAGGATTCCTGATGTCAGATCGCATCAAGAACGCGGCTTTCAAGGCCAAGATCATGTCAGCAGCCGACGCGGCCGCTCTCATCAAAGATGGCGACCAGATTGGCTTCGCCGGTTTTACTGGTGCTGGCTATCCCAAGGAATTCCCGATTGCACTCGCTACCCGCATTAAGGAAGCCCATGCTCGCGGCGAGTCGTTCAAGGTGAACGTCCTCACTGGCGCGTCGACGGCTCCCGAGCTTGACGGCGCTCTGGCCGAGGCTGACGGCGTCAACTGGCGCGCCCCGTATCAGTCCGACCCCATCATGCGTAACAAGATCAACGAAGGTTCCGCGCTCTACAGCGACTTGCACCTGTCACACCACACGCTGCAGTTGTCGCAGGGCTTCTTTGGCCCGCTCAACGTCGCCGTTGTTGAAGCCGCCGCAATCACTCCTGAGGGCGAACTCATCCCCACCTCATCAGTCGGCGCAAACCGTACCTACCTGGAGATGGCTGACAAGATCATCATCGAGGTCAATACCTGGCAGTCCGAAGATCTCTTTGGCATGCACGACATCTACTACGGCACCTCGGCATTGCCGCCACACCGCGAGCCCATCCCGATCACAGCAACCGGTGATCTGATCGGCCAGAAGACATTCCGCGTTGATCTGAGCAAGGTCGTTGCTGTCATCGAGACCGATTCCGCTGACCGCAACTCGCCCTTCAAGCCACTTGACGACGACTCCAAGCGCATTGCCGGGCACCTGCTCGACTGGCTCGACAATGAGGTCAAGCAGGGCCGGTTGAGCAAGCACCTCAACCCGCTACAGTCGGGCGTTGGCAATATCGCCAATGCCGTTCTTGCTGGCCTCAAGGATGGCCCGTTCGAGAACCTGACCTCGTACACCGAGGTGATCCAGGACGGCATGATCGATCTCATCGATAGCGGCAAGGTCACCGTGGCCTCAGCAACATCGTTCTCGCTGTCGCCAGAGATGGCTGAGTACGTCAATACCCATGCCAAGGATTACATCGACAAGATGGTGTTGCGTCCCCAGGACGTCTCGAACCACCCCGAGGTTATTCGTCGACTCGGCGTTATCGCCTGCAACGGCATGATCGAGGCTGACATCTACGGCAACGTAAACTCGACCCATATCATGGGCTCGAAGATGATGAACGGCATCGGCGGCTCGGGCGACTTCACCCGTAACGCATGGGCTGCATGTTTCGTGACACCTTCGACGGCCAAGAATGGGGCGATCTCGGCCATTGTTCCGATGGTTTCGCACCACGATCACACCGAGCATGACGTCGATGTCATCATCACGGAGCAGGGCTTGGCCGATCTTCGCGGGTTGGCACCACGTCAGCGCACCAAGCTGATCATCGAGAACTGTGCCCACCCGGATTACCGCGCAGCCCTGACCGAGTACGTCGAGCGTGCGGCCAAGGTCGCCAATGGCATGCACACTCCGCATGACTTTGCCACGTCGTTCTCCTTCCACCAGAAGTTCCTGGCAGACGGCACGATGCAGTAATTTTCCAATACAAATAGTGGTGGGTCGGTCTCA
>JBOFIQ010000210.1:0-3279 GCA_051650245.1 Propionibacteriaceae bacterium
AGTGGCAGACGATTCGCGAGTACAGCGACATTTTGTTTGAGCAGACCGGACGGATCGCAAAAATTACGATCAACCGTCCCGAAGTTCATAACGCTTTTACCCCGCGCACGGTGACAGAACTTATCGACGCCTTCACTCGCGCTCGTGATGATTCGTCAATCGGTGTGATCATTTTGACCGGTGCAGGCGATAAGGCATTCTGCTCTGGCGGAGATCAGTCTGTTCGTGGCAACGGCGGCTACGTCGGTGATGACGGCATTCCGCGGCTCAATGTCCTTGATCTTCAGCGACTCATCCGGGTGCTGCCTAAGCCTGTCGTCGCGATGGTTAAGGGCTGGTCTATCGGTGGTGGCAATGTGCTTCAACTGGTCTGCGACCTCACCATTGCTGCCGACAATGCGATGTTTGGCCAGACCGGCCCCAAGGTAGGCTCCTTCGACGCGGGATACGGCTCGGGCTACCTCGCCCGCGTGGTGGGGCATAAGAAGGCCAAAGAGGTCTGGTTCATGTGCCGCCAGTACAGCGCGGCGGAAGCCTTGGAGATGGGCTGGATCAATACCGTCGTGCCATTGGCGCAGGTTGAAGAAGAAACTCTGTCGTGGTGTGACGAGATGCTGACCAAGTCGCCCACAGCCTTGCGGTTGATCAAAGCTGCAATGAATGCGGACACGGACGGCCTCGCCGGTATCCAACAACTTGCCGGTGATGCCACGCTCATGTACTACACCATGGACGAAGCCAAGGAAGGCAAAAATGCCTTCCTCGAGAAGCGCACCCCAGATTTCGAGCAATTCCCGACCTTCCCGTGATGATGGAATCGTGGCTACGTCGGCAAGCGCGGATCGTCCCTGGACGATTAGCACTCGTCGGTGAAGGACAGCGCTATACCTTTGCCGAGCTTGCCGATGAAGCCGCTCGACGGGCAGCCCAGCTTGCCCAGTACGGTGTGCCAGTAACGCGGCGCATCGGGATTCTTGCGGGCAACAGTATCGACACATATCTGTGGCTACTGGCTGGTCAAGAATTAGGCCTAGAACTCGTGCTCCTCAACTGGCGGTTGTCGGCTCAGGAGTTAGAGCGTCATCATGCTGACGCAGGGCAACCGCTGGTGCTGTGCGATGGTGAACGAGAAGTTCTCGCGCATGCTCTTGGCGCTGATGCTGCGACGTTCGCGCAGCTCGCGGAGATCTACCCGCTTCAGCCAGCGCCGTTGGTGCCCGGCTGGGATCTTGAGCGAGTGTGCACCATCCTCTACACCTCTGGAACGAGCGGCGCAGCCAAAGGGGTACAGCTCAGTTTCGGTAATCACTGGTGGTCTGCGATGGGCTCCATGCTCAATCTTGGACTTGAACCAGAACGCGATGCGTGGGTGTGCGCGGTGCCGCTATTTCACATCAGTGGCTTTGCCATCATGATGCGGAGCCTGATCTATGGCATCGCCGTCTACCTCCAGCCGCAGTTCGATCCCACCGCGATGAATGACCTACTACTTCGGGGTGCAGCAACGACCACATCGGTTGTGCCACAGATGTTGCAGAGTTTGATCGATGATCTTGGTGATCGTCGCTACCCAGCGACGGTGCGAGCAGTTCTTCTTGGTGGCGGATTTGCGCCAGAAACTACGCTCGCACGCTGTGAGGATCACGATGTGCCTGTGGTCTTTTCCTTTGGTATGACTGAAACTGCGTCCCAGTGCATTGCGTTGCCGAGTGCAGATCGACGTCGTAAACGCGGCTCAGCGGGGCTGCCGCTGGCTGGGGTTGAGATACGTATCGGGGCAGGGCTACCCGCAGGAGAAGTCGGTCCCATCGAACTACGTGGGCCAAGTATTACCGTCGGTTATCTCGGTGCTGCGGGGAGCGGCACTACGGCAGTAGATGAAATAGGATGGTTTAGCACAGGCGATATGGGCTATCTCGACGATGAGGGCTATCTCTACGTCGTGGCTCGGCTGAGCGATCTCATCATCAGCGGTGGGGAGAATATCTATCCCATCGAAGTTGAACGGTGCTTACTGGAACATCCAGGGGTGGCGCAGGCTGCGGTGGTGGGGCGTCCAAGCGAGCAATGGGGTTACGTCCCGGTGGCCTATGTCGTGCGTCACGATCCAGAACTGGACGTCGATGCCCTACGCGAATATCTGCGCGCGCGGTTAGCTCATTACAAAGTCCCTGCTGCGATCTACTGGTGTGAGGACCTTGCCCGTACCGCGACGGGGAAGGTCGATCGGGCACTGCTTGTGAATCGTGCTGCTGTGACATCCCCAAGCTGACAAGGGTGAATGGGCCTACCTATTGCGAGAGTCGGCAATCAAGACATACCTCCAAGGTATTGTCAAGGCCTTTCTTTATGGGGAAGTGCCCTGTGGCTAGGGGAGACGGAACTGAGGTGACCCTGCCCGTGCTAAACTAGAGGTACGAAAGGGGCTATAAACGTGACCTACTCTGTTGGCGAAACCGTTGTCTACCCGAACCATGGCGCTGCCGTAATTGAGGCGCTCGAAACCCGCAAGATCAAGGGGGTTGACGAGCTTTATCTGGTACTTCGTATCGTGGGTCAAAATGACCTTGTGGTGCGTGCCCCAGCCAAGAATCTTGACCTCATTGGGGTCCGCGACATTGTTGATGAGCAGGGCCTAGAGCGCGTGTTTAACGTGCTGCGTGCGCCTGTCGTCGAAGAACCGACCAACTGGTCGCGTCGCTACAAGGCGAACATGGAAAAGCTCCACTCCGGTAACGTCATCAAGGTCGCTGAGGTCGTGCGTGACCTCTGGCGTCGGGATAAGACCCGTGGCCTCTCTGCTGGCGAAAAGCGCATGTTGTCCAAGGCGCGTCAGATCCTCGTATCTGAGCTTGCTCTTGCTGAGCGCGTCGAAGAGGACAAGGCAGAAACGATGCTAGATGAGGTTCTTGCCTCCTAGCGCTAGTCTTAGCACATGACAAAAGAGCCGGTCGCAGCCATCGTGGTCGCGGCCGGCTCTGGTGTTCGTTTAGGTACCTCGACGGCTGGCGGTACCGGGCCGAAAGCCCTACGCACCGTGCAGGGCAAAACCTTGGTCGCATGGAGCGTCGCGGCAATGGCTGCGGGGGGAGCAACGTGCGCCATCGTCGTGATGCCAGCGGGAGCACGCGAACTGTTTGAGCAAGCGCTCGCGGATGCACCAATCCCGGTGACCTTGGTTGAAGGTGGTGCAACTCGTCAAGAATCGGTCTATCGCGGGATTGCTGCACTGCCGTCACGACGGTGTCATATCGTGCTGGTCCACGATGCTGCCAGGCC
>JBOFIQ010000211.1:0-3961 GCA_051650245.1 Propionibacteriaceae bacterium
CCCAGGTCATCAATCGCGCGATCTGGGCCAAGCTCTCGACCCCTCAGGAATTACTTGTCGTCCCACGCGGGCACCGCACCTGGCGGGTGCTCCCCCACCACATCAGCCACGCAATGCACGGTATCCGCGAGCGCGGCATCCACTACGAAGCCGGACGTCAGCTTCTACCCCAACAACTAGCCCACCAAGTCCTTCTGCGCATGGAAGCCGCTGGCGATTCCCCCGATGATCGCGTACAAAATGCAGTAGCACGGACCCGTGAGGTGAAAGCAGCTTGTGCTGCTCTTTGGCCCAAAGTTACCGCTACGCAGGTGATTTTTTCGCTGCTGAGTGATCCCGACGTGCTGGCTGAACATGCGGACGGGATTTTAACCCCAGCCGAGCAAACTCTTGTGCTCTGGACCCGCGCACCCCGCAGCGCAGCATCGGCACGTTGGTCACTGGCTGATGTCATCTTGCTTGATGAAGCAACTGACGTCTTGACCCGCACCCCGTCGCTAGGCCACCTCATCATCGACGAGGCGCAAGACCTGTCGCCCATGGCGTTACGCGCTGTCGGCAGACGAGCGTCCACAGGATCAGTCACCTTACTCGGCGATCTGGCCCAGGCAACCACACCATGGGCTACGACTCGCTGGGCTGATGCGCTGGCCTATCTCGGCAAGCCAGAGACCGTAGTCCATGAACTCACCGCTGGTTTCCGTGTACCCGGTGAGGTTATTGACTATGCAGTTCAGCTTTTACCGCAGATCGCGCCGGGACTGTCCACACCACATAGCGTTCGTCGCAGTCGCGGTGAATTGACTATCTACGATGTCGATCCCTGTAGCGCCGTGGCGCAGTATGCCGAGGAACTTTCCAGACGAGAAGGAACCGTTGGGATCATCGTTCCTGAGCAGCTTCTCGACGCAGCCGGTGCGGCTCTGGCTCATGCCGGAATGAGCTACACCGTGCTGGGTAGCGACAGCGACGTCACCGCGCCTCTTGAGCTAGTCCCCGCGACATTGGCTAAAGGCTTAGAGTTCGACCACGTATGTCTGCTAGACCCCAGCGGTATTGTGGCGGCAGAGTCTAACCAGATCACAGGTTTACGTCGCCTCTACGTCTGCTTAACCCGTGCCGTATCGTCGCTCATCGTGCTCAACTCTGGCCCTATGCCAGGCGGGCTAGTTTCCTAGTTGTAGCCGCCGCCGGTGACCCCGTAATACTGCTCTAACGTCGTGATATTGCGGTTATGCATGTCGGTTGCCACCTCAACGCCGACGTAGCGCCAGTGCCATGGCTCGTAGGAATATCCGGTGATGTCGGTCTTATCTGCGGGATAGCGCAGGATATAGCCGTAGGTGTATGCGTTCTTTGTGAGCCAGGCAAACGATGAGGTATCAGCAAATTGGTAACTCATGGGCGAAAAATCGACAGCCAGTCCTAGCTGATGCTCACTATGCCCGGCCTTCGCACTCACCGTATTGGCGTGCTCTTCGCCGAAAGCGCTCACCTCGCTGGCGTAGATTCTGGCTTGATCTTCGTACGAACGAAAGCAGCTAAGTTGCTCCAAAAAGATGTTCGCTCCCGAATCATTTTGCATACGCACCAAAGCATCTGCGGCGTCCTTACGCAACAGACGCGTGCCCACTTTGGTCAGATCGCCCGGAACATAGTTCTGCGGATTGATCACGTGTTTCTTATTCACGATCGTCGTTACGCTGGTATCACTCGCGATGAAAAGATCTGGTGACGCCGGGCGCGCTGGCGCAGGTTGTCCAGGCTGTGGTGCAACCGCGATATCGGCTGCCGTTGAGACAGGATCTTGCGGAGATTCTTGTGCGTGATGAAACCGTGACGCGACAACAACACACATCGTGATGGCGAGGACAAGGACAGAGGCCCAAAAAACGCGCTGCGGCAGTGGAGCTGCTGCACGACGTCGGGGCGTAACCATGAGGTTAGCTTAGCCTGACTGACGTAGAACCAACACGGAAGGGCTACGGCGTTTCACGCTGCGTGAGATATGCCATTTCTGCATCGATTAACGTACGCCATGAATGCACCAGTTCATGATCCACTGGAGCGTCCAGATCACCCCGTGGACGCACCTGAGCACCCACGTGACATTGCCGTACCCCAGCGCGAAGTAGCCACGGTAGATGGCTCGGTGCGACGTCACCGCCCACCATCGTAAGCTGACGTACCCATTCGTCACCTCGGGCGCGAGAAACGATCTCATCAAGACCTTGGTCAAGTCCGCGAGCAGAGCCCGCTGTCTCCACTGAATCCAGACGTTCGGCAAGCTCTAGTTCGCCCCACGCCTGATCGCGGTCAAGTGCTTGGTCAAAAGCTCGGTCAAAGGTCCATGGGCAGTCCGTGTTACCGAGTAGAGCGTGGCAGACCGACAGATCAATACCACCCAAGCCATTGAGAAAGCCTAGAGCGAGCCCATCAGCGCCACGGTCTCGATACGTCGACGCTAAACCAGTCAGTCGCATGGCTTCACCGCCATCAGTGCTGTAACCATCGCGCAAACGTAGGAGGACGCGCAGGTGCAGCGACGTCGCCTCACGCACGGCAGCAACTAACGCTGGCTCTGGGGAAAGCCGATCTTGGGCTGCGGATCCCACCAACAGCACACGATCTGCGCCACCAGCTTCGGCGCGTTCAGCATCTGCGACGCTCGTCACTAATACCTCAAGAACTGCCATACAGTAAGTATGTCGATCTAGCCGTCGCTACATCGGTAACGACGCGGAAAAAGATCATGGCGTTTCAGACGTACAACACAACGTTGGCCCCTACCTTGCGGTAGAGGCCAACGAGATGTATTACGTAAGCGGTTGAGCTTAGAAGCCCATGCCGCCCATGTCATCGCCACCGGGCATCGGCGGAGCAGCCTTTTCCGGCTTGTCCGCGATGACGGCTTCCGTGGTGAGGAAGAGCGCCGCGATGGAGGCTGCGTTCTGCAGTGCAGAACGGGTCACCTTGGCCGGATCAATGATGCCGGACTCAACCATCTTGACGTACTCACCCGTGGCTGCGTTGAGGCCTTCGCCGGCAGGAAGGTTTGCGACCTTCTCTGCAACAACGCCACCTTCGAGACCCGCGTTGCTGGCGATCTGCTTGAGCGGAGCCTGAGCAGCCGCGAGCACGATCTGTGCGCCAACAAGTTCGTCACCGACGAGGTCATCGATCACGATGCTCTTGGCTGCCTGGATCAAGGCCACGCCGCCACCAGCGACGATGCCCTCTTCAACAGCGGCTTTCGCGTTGCGAACGGCATCCTCAATACGGTGCTTGCGCTCCTTGAGTTCAACCTCGGTAGCAGCGCCGACCTTGACCACTGCAACGCCGCCAGCCAGCTTGGCCAGACGCTCCTGCAGCTTCTCACGGTCGTAATCGGAATCAGAGTTCTCGATCTCCTTGCGGATCTGGTTAACGCGGCCCTCAATCTGAGCCTTGTCGCCAGCACCATCAACGATGGTCGTCTCGTCCTTGGTCACCACAACCTGACGGGCCTGACCCAGCAGGTCGGTCGTCACGGCGTCGAGCTTGAGGCCGACCTCTTCGGAGATAACCTGTCCACCGGTCAAGATGGCGATATCGCCAAGCATGGCCTTGCGACGGTCACCAAAGCCCGGAGCCTTCACGGCAAGGGACTTGAAGGTGCCACGGATCTTGTTCACGATCAGGCCAGCAAGTGCTTCGCCCTCAACGTCTTCAGCGATGACCAGCAGCGGCTTGCCCGACTGCATGACCTTCTCCAGAACCGGAAGAACCTCTTTGAGTGAACCGATCTTGCTGTTGGCAAGAAGGATGTACGGATCGTCGAGTACGGCTTCCATACGCTCAGCGTCAGTGACGAAGTACGGGGAGATGTAGCCCTTATCGAAGCGCATACCCTCGGTCAGCTCGAGGTCCAAGCCGAACGTGTTCGACTCCTCGACCGTGATAACGCCTTCCTTACCCACCT
>JBOFIQ010000212.1:0-4092 GCA_051650245.1 Propionibacteriaceae bacterium
ATTGTGCAGCGGGCAGAACTGCCCAGCGCTGCTAGCTCAGACATACATGACGCCGAGATCGTGGGGGAGGCCTGATGAAGCGCAATAACGGGCTCGTTGATGACGTGCGCTTACTCGCTCGCGCCGCTGAACTATCCCAGGGGCGGGCTGCTGATGAGGTAGTCGAACAAGCTCAACGTGTATCAACCAAGGTTGATCGACGTCTCGCTTTCTCCGGGGATGCGACGATTGTGGCGCTCGCGGGAGCGACCGGTTCAGGTAAGTCCTCGACCTTTAATGCTGTGTCGCAGACGACCTTTGCCCGAGCAGATGTTCGTCGTCCCACCACGTCTAAGGCGATGGCTGGAGTCTGGGCTCCGGAACTATCGCAGAGCTACACCGACATCTTGAACTGGCTCGATGTTCCTGAGCGCAATCTGGTGCCGTTGGCTGATCCAGCCTTGGCTGGTTTGGTCTTGCTGGATTTACCAGATCACGACAGCACTCAGGTTGCGCATCGGATGGAGGTAGATCGTCTCGTTCAGCTCGTCGATATCTTCATCTGGGTCGTTGATCCACAAAAATACGCTGATGCTGCTCTTCACGATCACTACCTACGTCCGTTGGCGCAGCATGCTGACGTCATGATCGTGGCCTTAAACCAATCGGATCGAGTCCCCGATGATGAGCGGACGCGGATTATGAAAGATCTGCGTGGACTGTTGAACTCCGAAGGCCTAGAGAAGGCCGAACTCGTGGCGATTTCAGCCAAGACTGGATTCGGGATCGCTGAGCTACGTCAGCACCTGGCCCATGTTGTTCAGGCTAAGACGGCTGCAGCGCAACGTCTGGCTGGCGATGTCGCAACAGCAGCAGAGGCATTGCAGACTGAGACTGGAACAGGACCGATTCCGCAATTGCGTAAGGCAACTGTTGAGGAATTGACCGCCACGATTGCCTTAGCTAGCGGCGAAAAGACCGTGACGAAGGCAGTCAAAGAAGCAGCGATCAGGAGAGGGGCAATCGCGACCGGCTGGCCGTTCGTGTCCTGGATGCGACGATTACGTCCCGACCCGCTCAAACGACTCCATCTCGATGTCGTGACGCGTGGGAAGAAAGCCGTACCGTCTCCCGTCGCTGACCAGCGGACGAGCCTTCCTGGTATCGGGGGAGTTGCCCGTACTGCTGTTGATTCGGGTATTCGCGCTTTGGAAGACGAAGCCAGCGCTGGGTTACCGCGTGGCTGGGCCCAAGCCGTGCGTGAAGCTGCCCGGGAACAATCGACGTTGCTTCCTGACGATCTGGATAGCTCGATTGCGCGTACTGACCTTCGCATGGGCGAGGGCACAGGGTGGCAGTGGATTTTCCGTATCGTGCAGTGGATCTTGATGCTTGCCGTTATCGTCAGCGGTGGATGGCTCTTGGCAGATCTGGTTCTGGCCTACCTCCAGTTCCCGAAGTTGCCTAGCCTGAGTTGGCATCGATTGCCGCTACCGACCTGGCTCCTTATCGGTGGAGTGGGATCTGGCATCGTGCTCTCCTGGGTTGCCAAGATCTTTGTGTGGATGGATGCGTCGCGTAAGGCGAGAAGCGCGCAACGGGCCTTGCGAGCAGCGATTAGTGAGGTCACGTTGAGCAAGGTGGTTGAGCCAGTGCGAGCTGAGTTGGCCCGGTATGCAGCCGTTCGGGAGTCTCTCGACTCCATGTAAGTTATCCACAGCGCGTGCTAGTTCAAAGGTTTTCCCCACAGTAGAGAAGGCCGTGAATGTGACGTGGCTGTCTTGCGCATAGTCCCGGGTAGAAGGGAGTAGCGATGGATTCCACTGTCACGATGACTGGCTATGTAGGTACGGAGATTAGCTGCAAAACCAGTAAGCAAGGCACCCCATGGACGACATTTCGATTGGCGTGCACGCCACGTAGTAAGCGCGGCGGTGAGTGGGTTGACGAACCAACGATTTGGATGACGGTCACGGCCTATCGGCAACTGGCTCAAAATCTTGCTGCCAGCGTGCATAAGGGTGATCCGGTGATCGTGACGGGACGGATTCGGCTAGATCACTGGGTTGGCAAAGACGGTATTCCACACAATGAGAAGATTTTGGAGGCTCGCTGCGTGGGGCTAGATCTGGCTTTTGGCACCTGCAAATTTCAGCGCACAAGCGCCCCAACAGTGCCTCTAGAAACGCCGCCAGCACATGACTCGGCTATCGTCGCGCCCATGCACTGCACCGACGTCATCGAAAGACGCGTTTCCTAAGGTAGGCTTTTGGGCGGTTCACACGTCTACGGAAGGCTGGATTCACGACGATGCCCGAGTTCATTTGTTCGATGCACAACGTTCGTAAGACGTTGGGCGATAAGTTGGTGCTCGATAATGTCACCATGTCGTTCTTCGAGGGCGCCAAGATTGGCGTCGTCGGTCCGAACGGCGCGGGTAAATCGACGCTGCTCAAGATCATGGCAGGCATGGAAAAGCCGAACAACGGCGATCTCATGCTCAAGAAAGAGGCCCGTGTTGGCATCTTGCTGCAAGAGCCGCCGCTAACCGATGGCAAGACCGTCTTAGAAAATGTTGAGGAAGGTGTGGCCGAGACGAAGGCCATGCTGGACCGCTACAACGAGATCTCAGCACTCATGGCTGATCCTGAGGCAGATTTCGATACCTTGCTAGCCGAGATGGGTGAGCTCCAGACGGAGCTGGATCTGCGTAATGCGTGGGATCTCGACTCCCAGCTTCAGCAGGCCATGGATGCGTTGCAGTGCCCGCCGCCAGACACAATCGTCGATGTGCTCTCCGGTGGCGAGCGGCGTCGCGTGGCTTTGTGTAAGTTGCTGCTCGAAGCCCCCGATCTCTTGCTTCTTGACGAGCCGACGAACCACCTTGACGCTGAGTCGGTGAACTGGTTGGAAGGTCACCTCAAGACATACAAGGGTGCAGTGTTGGCTGTAACCCACGACCGTTACTTCCTCGATAACGTGGCAAGTTGGATCTGTGAGGTTGATCGCGGACAGCTCCACCCCTACGAGGGCAACTATTCAACGTACTTGGAGACCAAGCGCGATCGTCTCCAGGTCGAAGGAAAGAAAGACGCCAAGCGCGCCAAGATCTTGGAGCGCGAGCTGGAATGGGTGCGTTCTGCGCCGAAGGCACGTCAGGCTAAGAGCAAGGCTCGTTTGGCTCGCTATGAGGAGCTTGCTGCCGAGGCAGAGCGTAACCGTCAGCTCGATGTGTCCGAGATCAATATCCCGCCGGGCCCGCGTTTGGGTTCTGAGGTCCTCGAAGCAATTGGCTTGACCAAGGGCTTTGGTGACCGCGTCCTGATTAAGGATCTTGCGTTCTCGTTGCCGCGCGCTGGCATCGTGGGCATCATCGGCCCCAACGGTGTAGGCAAGACCACGCTGTTCAAGATGGTGATGGGTCAAGAAACTCCCGACGCTGGTGAAATGAAGATCGGTAAAACGGTTGAGTTCAGCTATGTTGATCAGTCTCGTGGTGGTATTGATCCGCAAAAGAACGTCTGGGAGGTTGTTTCAGACGGGCTGGACTTTATTAAGGTTGCGAACTTTGAAGTGCCCTCGCGCGCTTATGTTGCGAGCTTTGGGTTCAAGGGCCCCGATCAGCAGAAACTTGCTGGTGTTCTTTCGGGTGGTGAACGTAACCGACTTAACCTGGCGCTCACGCTCAAGCAGGGCGGTAACGTCATCCTGCTTGACGAGCCGACGAACGACCTTGACGTCGAAACGTTGTCCTCGCTGGAAGATGCGCTCTTGGAGTTCCCTGGTTGTGCTGTGGTGATCTCTCACGATCGTTGGTTCCTTGATCGCGTTGCTACGCATATCTTGGCTTGGGAAGGTGAAGATGAAGAGGGTAACCCGCGTTGGTTCTGGTTCGAGGGTAACTTCGGCGATTATGAAGCCAACAAGATCGAACGTCTTGGCGCTGAAGCGGCCCGCCCGCATGCATCGAAGCACCGTCGTTTGACCCGCGATTAAGCTCTGATCTGGCCCACGAGCTAGGTTAGTCGCGGAAAATCTTTGCGAAACGCCACCAAATCTCACCGACATCTTTGTGATGTCGTACCGGACTTGGTGGCGTTTCCGCTATTAACG
>JBOFIQ010000213.1:0-1806 GCA_051650245.1 Propionibacteriaceae bacterium
TGGCCCTTGCCGGTTCTGGCAAGGGCCACTGGCGTATGTATGGGTCAGTTGGTGACATCTGCTGCGAGTTTTGCAGCACCGATAATGCCTGCCCGGTTGCGTAATGCGGCGGGGATAATTGGAGCTTTGAGGTTGAGCAATGGCAAGAACTTTTCGTGGTCCTTGCTTACGCCGCCCCCGACGACGATGAGATCGGGGCTAAACAACATCTCGACGGTTTCGTAATAGCGCTGGAGGCGGGTTGCCCACTGGCTGTAGGACCAGTCTTTCTTGACCTTGATGGAGGCAGCAGCTCGGGATTCGGCGCTACGACCGCCAATGTCGAGGTGGCCAAGTTCGGTATTAGGGATGAGCACGCCGTTGTAGAGGAAAGCCGAGCCAATTCCCGTGCCCAATGTGGTCATAATGACTAGCCCCGAAACGCCTCGTGCTGCTCCGTAATGGGCTTCGGCTACGCCTGCGGCGTCGGCGTCATTGACAATGGTGACGCGCCTACCGAGAACATCGGCGAATAGTTTTTCAGCCTCACAATTGACCCAGGTTTCATCAAGATTGGCGATGAAAGGGACTTTGCCGTGGACCACTGGTGCAGGCACGGTAATGCCGATAGGGCTATCGGGCGCAATCGCATCGGTGAAGTGCTCGACGATCTGACCGACGACACTGGCGACAGCGTGAGGTGTTGATTTAGCTGGCGTGGGGATACGTAAACGCTCGCCATCGACGTCGCCTTTGCTCAGGTCGACGGTGCAGCCTTTGATCCCAGAACCGCCAATATCAATGCCCAGTATCGTCATGGGATAAGGCTAAGCCAGGTTGGTTCTGGGTGTGCTTAAGACTGTCTACGACGTTGCATTTTCGCGAGACGGCGCTGGTAGGTGCGCGATTCTGGGCCGTAAACGGACAAACTGCTGAACATGGCAAGGCCAGTCAAGGTGATCGTCGGACCACCGGGCGCCGGTACTACGCCCTTGACCTCGGCGTCACCAAAAATCGGCACTGCATGAGAGACCACATTGACCCCAGGTGGAACAAAAATTGAGCCACTGCCAAAGATAGACAGACAGCGGATTTCGACGTCCTGGTTATCGAATGATGTGTGGCTCAGATCGAGTTCTTCGCCACCGAAAATCGTGATGAGAGTGGTGAGTTTGCGCAGGCGGGCGAGGGGGCGGCTGCCACCGCCAAAGATCGCGACGACGTACTCGGTATTTGGGTTAGCTCCGGTTGGCTCGATGCGTACCGGCGCAATGGCGGTAGAGGCACTGATCGGTGCATTGGTGTAGATCGGGGTGCTTACACGCAGGCCGATCAAATCGCGTGTGAGGGGAGCGAGATCATCGAAGATCTGGGCCTGGCCTGCCGCAGCGTAACGCTCGGTGTATTCGCTTTGGGTGATGCGGCCTTCATTATGAGCGGCAGTGAGTAGCGCTAAGACCTGCTTGCGGTCGTCGGCGGAGATGGGGAGGTCTCCACCTGCTGCAGGTCCGACGTCGGTTGGTTCGGGGTAGCGGGTCACGGCTTCAGCGTATGTCGTGATTGTGTGCCGTAGCTAGGCTGTGGGAAAAGGTTCAGGGGTAGTTCAGGGTTGTGTTGGAGGTGGCGCGACGGTGATTTCCTCGGTAGGATAGGGCTATCCGCGAATGTAGTTCAATGGCAGAACGGCAGCTTCCCAAGCTGCACACGCGAGTTCGATTCTCGTCATTCGCTCCACGACAATCCTTATTCCCTTTAACGCACGACTTGCGTGCACACGCACGAGTTCTAACTCGTGCGTGTGCACGCAAGTCGTGCGGTAAGCGCTAA
>JBOFIQ010000214.1:0-1635 GCA_051650245.1 Propionibacteriaceae bacterium
CGGGATCTCTAGCGGTGCATCAGTGGGAGCAGTTGGCGCCATCGTATTGGGCTGGTCTATTCCGGGTCTGACGAGTACTGCGTCAATTTCAATCCTGGCCTTCATCGGTGCACTGACGTCATTGGTCTTAGTACTCCTACTTGCTACCGATAAATCAGGCGCACTTCCACCAGAACGAACAATCCTTTCTGGTATCGCGGTAGCGCAAATCGCTGCAGCTTTCACCACCGTGGTCGTGATGGTTTTTGCTGATAAAGATGGCATGCGTTCAGTAAGTGTCTGGACGTTGGGCTCTTTCACGGGGGTTCGGATTCCTGATGGGCTCTTTGTCGTCGCCGTTGCGGTGATCTGTGTTCTTGCTCTAGTCCCAGCCGCGCGGATTTTAGATGCCTTTGCGTTTGGTGAAACTACTGCGCAAACACTTGGTGTGAACGTGGTTAAAGCTCGGTGGCTGCTCTTAGTTGGGTGTGCTCTTGCCACGGCAGCCACGGTGGCTGCGGTTGGCCCTATCGGTTTCGTCGGATTGATGATTCCGCATGGGGTACGACTTCTTGTTGGCCCACAACATCGAGCGCTACTGCCGTTATCGGCTCTTGCCGGTGGCTTGTTGATGGTGTGGGCTGATACAGCGGCTCGCTCAATTGTCCCTGGGCGGGAGATTCCTATTGGCGTGGTTACCTCAGCTCTGGGCGCTCCGGTTCTTGTTTTCTTATTGCGCTGGCGAGGGAGATCCCGATGAAAATCGAAACTCGCGATCTGGGCTGGCGAGTTAATCAGCGAGCCATCATTGAATCGGTGAGCGTAGTTCTAGAACCAGGGGTGGTTACTGGAGTGGTCGGGCCAAATGGCTCCGGGAAAACTACGTTATTGCACGTGATTATGGGCTTACGCAAGCCATCATCAGGAACTATTCTTTACGACGATCTGCCGATGGTGTCGCTTTCGTCTAGAACTCGGGCGCAGCGGGTAGCGTTATGTGAACAGCACCCTCAGACTCATCTGGAACTAACGGTCAAAGAGATCGTGGGACTAGGGCGTCTACCTCATATCGGGCATTGGCCTGGGGCAAAAGATCCTCATGGCAGTGTGATCGAGGAAGCGATGAAACTTGCTGAGGTAGAGCATTTGGCGGACCGAACATGGCTCACGCTTTCAGGGGGAGAGCGTCAGCGTACGCAATTAGCGCGAGCTATCGCCCAAGAGCCAGAAGTGCTCATGCTTGATGAACCAACAAATCACCTTGATCTGCGTCATCAGATTTCGCTGATGGAGACGATCGGTGGTCTTGGCTTGACTACGGTTGCCGTATTACATGACCTCGATTTGGCTGCAGCTTTCTGTGATCGTCTTGTGGTTATGCATGAAGGCCGTCTGGTTGCTCATGGTCCTACTGCGGAGGTTCTGAATCCAGAGCTCATTGCTGAGGTGTTCCGTGTTTCGACGCAGGTCAGTACTTCTGATCGCACCCGAGTCATGTGGCATGGGCTGGCTCCATGATGTCGTCGGCACACCAGATCATTGTTGTGTTGCTGACCCGGGATGATATGGATTACGTGTCCCGGCTACGTGATGTTCTACCCGCTGAGGCACAACTTGCAGTCTTACAAGCAAGTGGGTTACCCACGCTAACGAGCG
>JBOFIQ010000215.1:0-2104 GCA_051650245.1 Propionibacteriaceae bacterium
GGTAACGCGGACGACGGTATAGCCAGCGCGACGTAGCCGATCCTCACGACGTTTCTCTTGGACCAAGGCGTCACGGCCCTGAGCATGTGCGTATTTCACCGCACCGTCGAACTCAATCACGGTCCGGTCATTGAGAAAATCGACGCGACCGACGAACCCCTCATCGTCGTAGATTGCTACTTGGCTTTGTGGATAGATCCCGACTTGGCGTAGTTCCCAACGCAGTAGCGTCTCCCCGACTGATTCCGATAAAGAATCACACAACGCGAGCAATTGCTGCGCCCGCTTCACATGACGGACGAGGCCAGTGCTGTTGCTTGCTTCGGCAAGATCATCAGCAGTAAAGAGCTTCTCATGGAGGCAATAATCGGCAGGGACAAGCCCGGAAGGTAGACCGCAACGGATTGCGACTTGGCAACAGGCGACGGCGGGGCTCACCGCAAAAACGTCGTCCCACGGTGCTGGTAGACGCAGCAGCGTTCCCGGAGCCGGGGGAGTATGTAAGACCGCAATTTTGCTCTGTGAATCTGGACGATGTCCTGGCGGCAAGGTGAGATGGAGTCGGCGCAATTCAGTTCGGGCGAGGGGAATACCCCAGGCGGTCAGTGCACTTTGATCAGAGAGAGCGTAGGGCAACGGCAATGCGCGGGCTGTAGCAATAGCGAAGCGGGCATGGGTCGTCGTCGGTTGCTCTGCGGGGGCGAAGTAGGCTCCGCGATGGGCTCGGATAAGTTCACCATCGCGCACATATCGCTGGATATCTCGTGGGGAGATGCCATCGCGTATGAGCAACTCGGTTGTTGTTGCATGGCCAAAAAGTTCGAGGTGGGAGTACAGCATGTAGCTATCTTGGCCCGTCTGGAGCCTTATGTAACTAGGTTATCCACAGCTTTTGGCATATTGGTGTTGTCCGTTTGCTTAACGCACGACTTACGTGCATACGCACGAGTTCTAACTCGTGCGTATGCACGTAAGTCGTGCGTTATGACAGTTGTCATAGCCAAGTAGTGACGTTGCCCGCTACTGCGGTAGCGAATCGGAAGCCAGGCTTGACCTGTGACCATTATTCCCGCAGTCGAGATCACAAATCTCACGAAGCGTTATGGCAAGACCACTGCTGTAAACTCCCTCAACCTCACAATTGAGCGTGGCCAGATTCTTGCACTCCTCGGTCCAAACGGAGCCGGTAAGTCCACAACAACCGAAATGATGTTGGGGCTAACTAAGCCAGATGAGGGCTCGCTTCAGGTCTTTGGGCAAGATCCGATTACCGCAGTGCGACAAGGCTATGCCGGTGCCATGCTGCAGAACGGTTCCCTCATCCCCGACGTCAAGGTTAAGACGCTCTTGAGCCTGTACCACGGTATCTGCGCCCATCCGCTCTCACTTGCTCGTGTACGCGACCAAGCAGAACTTGGCACTATCTGGGAATCCACCATCAGCAAACTTTCAGGTGGGCAACGGCAACGAGTACGTCTGGGATTGGTGTTGCTCGCTGATCCACAGTTGATCATCCTTGATGAACCTACCGTCGGTATTGACGTTGAAGGACGACGTGCATTCTGGGCCACGATGCGTGACTTCGCCGACGATGGCCGCACCATCATCTTCGCTACGCACTATCTCGACGAAGCCGATGAATTCGCAAACCGAGTGGTCATGCTCAGCCATGGAGGTATCGTCGCCGATGGTTCCAGCACGCAGATTAAACAAGCCCTGGGTGGGCGCAAGGTGAGCTTCAACGCCACCATCGAACGAGACTGGTCGAGCCTGCCCGGTGTTACTGCAATCGAGGTCCGTGGCTCGCGCACCATCATTCGGACTGCGCACTCAGATCACTGCCTACGCGCGCTGCTGGGCTATCCCGACGTCGGCGAGCTGGAAGTTGCTACGCCATCTCTCGACGATGCCTTCGTCGAACTCACCCACTGCTAAGGAGCTTCCTCATGGCTACCGCAACCACGACAACAACATTCTCTAGGATCACGAGCTATACCGGCTGGAGTATCTGGATCATGTTGTCCAATATCTATTACCAGATCTTCACCGTGCTCTTGCCCTTAGTGATTTTCCTCATAATGCAGAGCACCTACGCTGCTGGCCC
>JBOFIQ010000216.1:0-3083 GCA_051650245.1 Propionibacteriaceae bacterium
CCATCACGCAGAATCTGAACTTCACCAACGACAGCCTTATCGCCACGCATACCAACAACGATCATGCGGGTGCCGTCTGGAGATATACCGAAGGTAGAGACCTTGACTCCTACAAGCCCTGGCGCGGACACCGTCGTCATCGTTCCACTGGCATAGCGCAACACCTGGCTCGTACCGTCGGCAGCCGTTGCCATAGTCCACAGATCACCAAACCTGGTGTATTGCGGTCGCAATACATCGGTGCCAGTAAAAACTTGCTTAGGTTCCGCCGTCTGCGGAGCTAAAGTCCCTACATAGAGCATCGAATTATTATTTCCGACCAGCGCAATCTGACTTGCATCTGTCGAGAGTGCTAGCTCGCTAAACTGCGTATTTGCTTGATTATTGAACTCAATAATTTCTTTCTTCGGTGCTGCAGTGACAAGATCACGAATCCGGTAAATCTTGTTATCTTCACCAATGCCAAAGAGCTCACGCGAGATTTGGACATTCCCCGTCATGAATCGTGCCGCAGTAGCAAGGTTCACCGCACCTAGTGCGTCTTGCCCAGGAAGAGCATAGGCTGTGCCTTCTTGCGTAAATCGCAATGCTGACGGGCGTACACCTGAGCGGAAACTCCGCTCCAACGATGCCCCGATCTGGGCAGCAAGCTGGGTTCGGCGCGCATCCTCAAGCGGAGCAATCTCCTTACTAAAATCGACGGTGACCGTGCCGTCTGCCGCAACAGAAATACCATTTGATCCCAAACTTCCACCGGCAGGAACCGCAGTAGCAGTCATCGCCGCAGCCCATTGTGATGGACCTCGGACAAGCTGTCGAACAACCACGTTAGGGGTAATCGTCATCGTCGGGACGTAGAAAATATCGGGAATGAGAACGGTATATGCGCGGTCGAAGAAGTAGAGTGCCATCGGCGAAAAAGCTTGCCGGAACAATGTTTCAGAGAGCAGAAGACCAGGTGGCGGATTACTAATTCGCCACTCCCCCTCACGCGTTTGCAAAAGCTGCATGGTGAAGGTCCGAGAATCATCTGATCGGGTATAGCTACCTCGAGAATCAAGACGTGCCACAACGAAAAGTTTGAGCATAACCGCAGACGTCACCGGATCAATTTTGGGCGGCTGTGAATCGTCTGAATAGATCAGCGTTTGGGCTGCTGGATCCCACGTTTGGGCCGCGTCAGTCGTCAGGTATTCCCGCGCCAAGGCGTAATTACCGTGACCCTCAGCCATCGCATGTAAAAATCCCTGCACGATCAACTCAGGCTTTGCGCCCTTTGGCGGTGCAAGTGGTTGTAATTCTTGTACTCGCTCGCTGGCCTGGGTATGTTGCGGCGAGATCTGGATCGGGCCTGAGCTAGGAATCTGAGCACAGCCAGCCAAGCACACACACAACATGAGCATGATGCGATAGCTACGCTTCATCGTTGCTCCTCTACGTCGTCTGGAACTTCTGGCAGCGGGGAATGGTCCAGCTTTTCGGCAGTTCGAGGCAAGGTCAAGCTGAAATAGGCTCCCTGCCCCACCGCACCCCAGGCGTGTAACCAGCCCCGATGGAGTTGTGCATCTTCTTGTGCGATTGCTAGCCCCAAACCGGTACCGCCGACGGTTCGTGCCCGCGAAGGATCAGCTCGCCAAAAACGTCGGAACACCATCTCTGCGAGCTCTCCTGGAAAACCGACACCGTGATCACGCACGCTGATGGCAACGGCATGGGCGTCGCTGGCGATGGTCACATCGACTGGACGTCCTTCACCGTGTTCTAGTGCGTTGGACAACAGGTTGCGAACGACTCGTTGGATTCGACGCGCATCCATCTGGGCATCGAAATCTTCCCCTACCGTATGCACCCGAACGGTGGTATTGAGCGACTTCGCAAGAGGCTGTTCTGCCTCCACCTCAGCAAGCACTACGTCGAGAAGTGAATGTGGTTCTGCAACCAAAAGTGCAGCCCCTGCGTCGAAACGCGAGATCTCTAATAGATCGCCGAGGAGTCCTTCAAAGCGGTCCAACTCATCACGAAGCAATTCTGCTGAACGCGCATCCACTGGATCAAACTCTTCACGGTTTTCATACAGTATTTCGGCAGCCATCCGCACGGTAGTAAGCGGAGTACGTAATTCGTGAGAAACATCAGAAACGAATTGCTGCTGCATCTGCGACAGCTCTTCATACTCGGCGATTTGCTGACCCAACTTAGTCGCCATGCTGTTCATTGATAAGCCGAGAGTGGCCAGATCGTCGGTGCCACGCACAGGTAATCGCTCATCAAGATGACCATCAGCAATTAAAAGTGCTGAGTCTGCTGCTTTTCGTACTGGCCCGCCAATAGTGCGGGCAACAACGTAGGCGATCAAACCAAGTGCTAGTAGGAGTAGTACCCCTACCGAGAGCACCGCCCGCTGCAATGAGTGCAGAACCTGGAGTTCACTCGTGAGTGGGAATACGAAATAGATCGGTAGCCGCTCGCCACCAGAGGTGATCTCAAGTAGCGCTCCAATCACCAAACCCGGTGCTTCATCGCGCCCATCGGTGTAGTGGACTGTCGTTGGTGTCACGTATAACTTATCCAGATCCGTCATCGCTGGAAGCAGCGTTTCGGGGATCGTTGCCCGACCTACGCCGCTGGACTGGACCCGGGCGATACGCAATGGCACCACTACCGAATATTCCCCAGAGATTCCTGCACGCGCAACAGCATCGCTCGCGACCTGATGTAGACGCTCATCGACGCGATCACGTGAGACCGTCGTATCCGATAGCGACGTTTGTGCTGTTTCTAATGCAGTCTGCGCGATAGCAATTGAGGACTCTTTTTTAGCATTGAGCACTCCTTCTGTTGCTTGTCGTTGCAGCAACAGTCCACCAAGGAGAAGTACCGCCATCGAGACGATAAGCGTTGAAGCAACCACTCGTAGTGGTAGCGAACTCCACCAGACTCGTTCGAACTGGCGGCGCAGACGAGCCCAGAATGACATCTCAGCCCTGAACCGAGCCGGCCTTATATCCCACGCCACGAACCGTCATGACGATTTCAGGGCGCTCTGGATCGATCTCGACCTTGGCTCGCAACCGCTGGACGTG
>JBOFIQ010000217.1:0-4274 GCA_051650245.1 Propionibacteriaceae bacterium
CGTGGATGAGGTGTGCATCAGCAACGCCATCACGCAGGCCGCAAACCAAGACACATGGAGCTGGCGATGAGGCTACTAGTCGGTGCGCTAGTGACAGTGCACTATCCCAACCCGAGGTGACTGCAATGGCATCGGAGCAGCCGCCCAAGGTACGGGCTACATGTTGCCCATAGAGCGAGGGCAGACTCCGCAGATAGGCAAAATCGCTGAGTTCTTCCCAGAGGATACGGGTTTGTTCGGCATCGGTGAGCGGGCCATGCTCTCCCAAAAGCTGGTCGCGTTCGGCAACGCAGACGTCGGCTTCAAGGAAATCCATGACCACAAGAATGGTTCCCTTGGGGTTCCATTCGTGGGCATAAGGCAGTGCCACCGCAAGTAACGCCTCAGCGTGCGGACCAGCCCAACGTCGCGCCTTGGCCCACGCTATGCCCTCTGGCCAGGTCATCGTGAACCCAACCAGCCCCACGAGCCAGAGCCACCATCGACAGGGATAACGTGCCCAGAAACCCAACCAAGTTCGGGTAGGCACAGAGCGGCAATGACATCAGCGACATCGCAGGCTTGGGTCGTACGCGACTTCGGCCATGGTGAGGCGGCCTGTTCTGCTGCCAAAGTGCGGGCGTAGTCAGGACGAACAGTAAGGACGTCGGTAGGGACAAGTGCGGGAGCAACGGCATTAACCACAATCTCATCAGCGGCGAACTCATAGGCCAAGTAGGAAGTCAGCGTCTCAACGCCAGCTTTCGCTACGGCCAATGCGGCACCGCCTGGAACTATACGTCGAGGCATCGTATTTGAGATGGTGATGAGGCGAGCATTACTGCTTGCAGCGAGTGCAGGGCGAGCCAAGGTGGCCACGGTTCGCAGCGTGGCAAGGCTTGACTCTTGGGTGAAGTTCCATTGACGTTCACTCTGCTGCGTTGCGGGGCCGTAAGTAGCGGCAGCAGCGCAATGGACCACGATATCGAGACCATCACGGGCGCTAGCAGTGATCAGCGCGGCGCATTCATCGGGGTCAGTGAGATCAGCTCGAACGATCTCGACTGCGGGGCCAAGCCTGGTAGCGAGCGCAGCAGCCGGGCCATGGTGATCGACGTAGCCTGCCGTAACGCTGGCACCCCATGCGACGAGCTTCTCGGTGACCGCTGCGCCGATACCGCGAGTTCCGCCGGTGACGAGAGCATGACGTCCTACGAGTGGTTTCATGGCTGTCTCCTCATGACGATGGTCAGCGTCCCTAATGCGCAGACGTTGCCATGTGTGCTGATCCGACGCTGAACGGTTACTTGGCCATAGGTTGCCGACAGTTCGTGTAGGGCGGTGATTTCTTGGCTGAGGTGCAGTAACTCGTCGGCATGGAGAGGAGCGATAAAACGCCATTGCGTAGTCCGTAACCCCACAACATCCCAGTCTCCGCCAGCGGCAGTCATGGCTCCGGAGGCAACCGCTTGAAGGAGGGTTCCAGGAATGACGCCGTCACGAGTGTGGAGCGGTTGATTTTCTCCGGTGAGGGCACAGAATTGTGCAAGCTGGGCTGAGGTGATGGTGGCATTAGCTTCGAGCTGATCGCCTAGCGCTAGATCGGTAAAGGCGATCATCGAGTTCCCCTACGGGTAACAGCAAGACCACCGTCGGCGGTGATTACTTGCCCGGTGAGATAACGGGCCGCGTCACTGGCTAAGAACGCAACAACGTCGGCAATATCGTCTGGCTCACCCCAGGGCGCGCTATCTGCGGCAGCCAAGGTGGTGGCGGCGGCCTCAGTAAGCTGGGTGCGCACTCGGCCAACTCTGACGGCATTGACGCGAATACCTAGGCGACGTAATTCGACGGCGAGCGCTCGAGTGAGTGCTTCGAGGCCGCCCTTGCTCGCGGCATAACTGACCTGACCGTTTCCAGGGATATGAGCTGAGTTGGACGAGATATTGACGATCGCGCCACCGCGACGATCCATCATGAGCGGCACGAGCGCTTGGCACAACACCATCGGCCCCGTCAGATTAGTGGCAAGTACCTGCTGCCAGGAGTCGAGTGAGGTCTGAAGTAGTAGCGAGTCCTGGGCGATAGCGGCATTGTTAACGACGACGGCAACCTCAACGTGGTTGTCTTCAAGATCGGAAGCGTAGCGCTCAATGGCATGGGCGTCAGTAACATCGAGCGCGACGCTACGTGCCCAACTCCCGGAAGCGCAGATGGACTGGGCAACGTTCTCAGCGAGTTCTTTTTCATGGTGGTAGCACACGTCAATGGCGAAATCGCTAGCCAGCGCGCGAGCGATGGCGGCTCCAATTCCGCGAGAAGCGCCAGTGACGATGGCCCGTGGCGGTTGCATTAGAGCTGGTGTAGGTGCTCGGTGATGGTGCTCATCGGCTGACTCTTCCAGGGCCAAGTTTCGATGAATAGTTCCACCTGATGGCGTTTGCGCAAAAGCCGGGCGATCTGAATCAGATCGAGAGAGTCTAAGCCAAGATCAGCAACAGGCAGTGCTGTTGCAGTTACCGTCGTGGGGCTTAGATCCTCACGTACCTCGCAGATGATCGTCACGATCTGAGTAAATGTCGGCATGCTCATGGCCGTTGAGTCTAGAGCTGAGGTGTAGGAGGCAATCATCCGGGGTGAACAGTGTTCAAAAAATCACAGGCGCGAGCCAGGGATTCTGTGGTCATATCGGCGTGCACAGTGGCTCGGACCCGGAAGCTGCCGTCGGGGGTGGATCCAGGGCGGAAGAATCCCAGAGTGAGGTGGGCATCGCGGGCACGTTGCTCAATATGGGGCAGCTCCTGGCCTTCAACCGGGATTGAGATGATGGCTCCTGGGGGAGGAACGTGTCCAGCGGCGACTGCGAGAGTGCCTGCCCGCTGATGTAACCGTTCGATCCGATCAGGCTCGGCAAGCATGATCTCGATAGCCGCCCGAGCAGCAGCAGCGGCTGCCGGAGTAATGGCCGTGTCGTAGATGAAGG
Organism: Propionibacteriaceae bacterium; assembly: GCA_051650245.1. GTDB lineage: Bacteria > Actinomycetota > Actinomycetes > Propionibacteriales > Propionibacteriaceae > JBOFIQ01. The sequence goes on from JBOFIQ010000217.1 coordinate 2,963, forward strand.
TCCGCCCACTTGCAATGAGATGGTCAATTACTGCTGGGGAGGCTCCGATGAAACCTCCTTGCGCAGCGCACGCTTTACCCAGTGCGCCCGTGATGATGACGTGAGGCTGTGGCAGCAATGCGGCAGCCCCACGTCCATGATTGACAACCCCAATCCCGTGAGCTTCGTCGACGACGAGGGTCGCGTCATGGCGGGCACAGACGTCGGCTAGCAGAGCTAACGGTGCAGCATCGCCACCTGCGCTGTAAATCGATTCGACAGCTACCACGCTGCCAGGTGTGCCGTGATGAGTCAGCAACCGATCAACATCATCAACGTCATGGTGCCCAGCCCATAAGACGGGAACTCCTGCCAAGCGGGCACCATCAACAAGCGACGCATGGGCATGGGCGTCAAGAATGATGCAGCCCGTGGGCGAGACCAGTGAGGTCATCGCTGCCAGATTGGCTGCATACCCAGAAGCGAAGGTGAGGCAGTGCCGTCCAGTGAGTGTAGTGAGGGCGAGATCTAGGTCTTCGTGGACCGCCAGATTGCCAGCAACAACTCGTGATCCGGTAGCGCTGGTGCCGTAGCAGAGCAGTGCTTCGTGGGCGGCAGCGATCACATTTTCGTGATGGGACAGATTGAGGTAGTCATTGCTGCCAAGATCAACGAATTCAGGTTCTGGTAGGCGCGCTAGGCGCCGGAAAATGCCACGCTGTTCTTGGCGACGACGGGTGTTCATTAGATGCTCGTCAAGGGCGGCCATTCCAGCTCCTTCCAGCGTGGTGGCAACGTTGGCAGTGCGCTGCACGCGAGGCTTAACGTTAGCGCCATATCGCGATGAACCCAGGTATGGAGTGCCGGGTCACATGTATCAAGAGCTGCGAGCTCGCGGATTAGCCCCATGCCATGACGTTTTGCTAATGCCTCTTTGCGGGTCCACAGCGGGGCAAGATCAGTTCCCTGCGTACAGTACGACTGCTCGGCGGTAGAAGCGATATCGGCGGCAAGTCCATCATTGGCTATAGGGCCACTGATATCAACGCCAACCCGAATATTGGCAAGGGCGCACACAGCCCAGCCATTGCGGTGACTCAGGCTGAAATCCCATGGTGAATGTAACTGGGGTTTTCCCAAAGAATCGATATGGACATCAGGTAACGGTCCAGACTCAACCTGGTGCCAACAGCGCTCAACAAGAGCAAACGCGACAGCGCAAGCGGCTTGGTCTGGGAATCGTCGTAGCTGGTCATACTGAGCCCGTCGCCACGGAGGTAATCCAGCAACGAGGGTAGCCAACTCCGTCGGCGAGACTGCCGTTGGAGCCACC
>JBOFIQ010000218.1:0-3418 GCA_051650245.1 Propionibacteriaceae bacterium
TAGCACAGCACCGGTTCCCCACTCATAAAGAGACTTCGGAGAGCGGTCAGCTTGCGCTGCTGCTGTGCGCGATGTCATCGTGACGACGCCACGATGCGGTCCTTAGTCTACGTGGTGATAGCGCCCCTCACCAAGTCGAGTAATCCACACCGAACCGAGCACGCTGCGTTATCCCCAGGAGCTGTTCGCAAGCGCCAATTTACCTGGGCTTCTCCGCATACTTTTCCCATGCTCGTTACCGTGATTTTTCTCCTCAGCGCGATACTTCTATACCCCTGCAGCCCGGCTGTTGCTGGCCCGGTTATGCGCCCTGTTCCAGGTGCAGTAATCACCGGTTATTCTGCACCCGAACTCAACTGGGACTCTGGGCATCGTGGCGTAGATCTTGAAGCGCATGTAGGTGAATCCGTCCGGGCTGCTGCCGCAGGAACAGTGAGCTATGTCGGCGCTATCGCTGGCGTTCCCATCGTGGTGGTGAACCATGGCACACTTCGCACCACCTACGAGCCAGTAACTGCCAGCGTTGTTGAAGGTCAGCATGTGACCGCTGGCACTCCTCTTGGCGTAGTAGTTGCTGGGCATTCGAGTTGCCCGGGCCGGGTCTGCCTGCACTGGGGCGCAAAGGTTGGTGAAAAGTACCGTAATCCGCTCAGCCTGCTTAGGCCCGCACGAGTTCGGCTGATTCCAGAATTACGCGCGCGGATGAGCCTGTCGGAATGCCGAACGCAACCGCTCATTCGTTACATGGGTGTAGATCTGCGTCGTCGAGAGCGAGGCATGTCCCAATATCTCTTGCACGCTACGCAGATCGGCACCGCCTTCGAGTAGATGCGTTGCCATCGCGTGACGTAGCCCGTGTGGTCCCAGATCGGGGGCACCATCGACTGCACCGAAGGCCTCATGGACGATGCGGCGGACCACCCGCTGATCAATCCGCTTACCTTGTTTGCCAACGAAAAGAGCTGAGGCTGCTGCCGGAGCCGCAAGTTTTCCTCGTACATCGCACCAGGCAGCAAGGGCACTCAATGCTGGCCGCCCCAGCGGGACTACTCGCTCCTTATTTCCCTTACCCACGACGCGCACCGTTCGACGTTGCTCATCAATATCAGCCAGGTCCAAGCTGCACAGCTCAGCAACACGAATACCGCTGGCATAGAGCAACTCCACAATCGCGACGTCGCGCAGTGCAGCAGGATCATCAGCTTCACCAGCCTTCGCTAGTGCAGCCTCTACAAGTTCTCGTGCTTGTTCCTGTTCCAACGTCGGAGGTAGGCGACGTTCGGATTTTAGTGAACGAAGTGCCGCAGTCGGATCATGATTCACAATCATCTTCCGATGAGCCCAACCAAAGAAGGCCCGAGCCGAAGCCGACCGGCGAGCCACGCTTGCCCGCGCTGCGCCGCTATCGTGCAAGGTCGCAAGCCAAGCTCGAATATCGCGAAGTTCCACGTCGCTTAGATCATCAATGTGCTGGCTGACGAAGAACTCTAGAAGGAACTCCGCGTCGGTGAGATAGGCCTTCTGTGTGTGCGCGGCGAGGCGGCGTTCAGCACGCAGATAATCTGCATAGTCGCGTAGCAGCGCTATCCAGCTTTGTGGCATCGTCGTTGGCTCGTTATCGCTCACAGGGCCAAGAGTCGCAATTGTCGCGGTAGGGCGCAAGCCGCCACGCACGATAGATTAAAGCCATACACGGGCACAAGGAGTAACCATGGCGAGCATTCACGACTTCATGACGGGTGGCACGATCAAGACGATCACCCGCTGGGGAACCCCGGTCATGCACCAACCGACAGCACCAATCACTGAATTTGGTGAGGAGCTCCACACCATCGTGCGCGACATGTTCGCCACTATGGCTGCGGCCGAAGGCGTCGGTCTTGCCGGGACGCAGATCGGCTTGGGCATTGCGCTCTTTGTTTACGACTGCCCCGATGCTGATAACAAGCGTCATGTTGGCGCCTTCTGCAATCCGAGTTACACCACTCCAGATGGCCGTAATCGCCACCTCGATATGGAAGCTGAAGGTTGTTTGTCCTTCCCCGGCGCCTTCCACGATCTAGCTCGCCCTGATGTTGCGACCTGCACCGGGCTTGATATCTGGGGTAATCCGCAAACTATTACGGGAACCGGTCTCTTCGCACGCTGCTTGCAGCATGAAACTGACCATCTCAACGGCACGGTCTTTGGTGATCGACTCTCGGCTCGATCACGTCGAAAGCTCGACGCCGAACAGGCCAAGCTAAACGACCGTTACCCCGCCGATTGGCCAGTTACGCCTAAGAGCCGCGCATAACCTGTAATTGCGTCGACAGGCAACCCAGCAATGGGGCAGGATGCTTATATGGCTGAGCTAGAACTGCACTGGTTTGATTTCTACGATCCCGCGATCGAGCCGTTTGTCCGCGAAGTTGCAGGGATTTGGCGGCGATGCCTTCCAGAGGTCGGAGGTGATGCTGCTTTTGCCATGGATTACGACACCATGGCCGCCGAGGGACGCCCCAACAACTGGGCACAGCTCGATGTTGCAGCGGTGTGCGATGGCAAGATTCTTGGCGCTGGTGTGCTCGACCATGATCTTCGTGCCAATCTCACCGATTGCACCATCAATATCGTCGTCGACAAAGCATGTCGACGTCAGGGGGTGGGCACTGCACTATTCGAGGAATTACTACGCGAAGCAAAAACACTATCCATGAAGCGCGTACAGCACTGGTCGGTGACGGCTGCTGGCCGCGAACCACTCGGCGAAATCTTCGCAGCCTCCCACGGTTTTACCGAGATCGAATCGTACCGCGAATCCTCGCTTACGCTTCCCCGCGAGAAAGCCGCCCACAGTGAACTCGAAGCGCTAACTCAGTGCAGCATCGGCGATACCTATGCTGTGGAGACCTACATCGGAATGACTCCAGAACATACCCACGAAGGCTTAGCGCTTATGCGACGCCGCATGACTACCGATGCCCCACACGCTTTAGATACAGAAGAAGGTAAAACCACTGCAGACGATATCGCCATGGGGTTTATCCGAGATGAGCGCGCCGGGAATACTCGCATCACCGCTATAGCTACCGAATGTAGCACCGGCGACTCTGTTGCTTTTAGTGAACTCTGCATCCACAAGGAGAAGAAACTTGCCAATCAAGGCGAAACGTTAGTCCTACGCGAACATCGCGGTCACCGCCTAGGCCTTGCAGTAAAACTTGCCGCTCTCAACGCGCTGGAGCGCACCCACCCCGAAGTCACGAGCATCACGACGGGAAATCATTGTGACAACGCCCCCATGCTCGCAGTCAATGACATGCTGGGTTTCGTCGAAACTGGCCGTTCAACCCTGTGGGTACACGCGCTATAACTCCAGTCTCACCAGCAGCAACCGCCGCCTCTACCCCACTAACGCACGACTTACGTGCTAACG
>JBOFIQ010000219.1:0-15009 GCA_051650245.1 Propionibacteriaceae bacterium
GGCGCCGCTGTAGGTTTTCCATGTCTCATGCGTACGGAGATACTTCTCGCCACGCATGATGCTGACCCGTTCGGCCAATGTCTTTGCTACCGAAGCATCCAGTAGCGTCAGTACCGCAGCATCAACGGCATGGTGACGGCGATCCAATCGGGTCTTGCCTGAAGCACCGTAGTAGGGCAAGGACCATTCCAGCCCGGACGCTTTACGTGCTTCCGACGTAATACCGCCACGGTAAACATCCACCTTGGTCTCGGCGCCGCTTTGCTTAAAGTGATAAGACACGCGGTGACGGAGTTCGGTCGCCATCCATGCGATCGATTCCATGCTGCGTGCGTCAATTTCTGGATCTGCGTCAGTGCGCTTGAGGCGCGCAATGACGCTATTGCGGAACTTCAATGCCTGCTTCTTGGGGACCTTAGGGTCATCAGTCCAGTGCTTAACCCGGTCGACCGCATCCTTGACGCTAACCCCAGGAATACCGCAGCTAGCAGCCCATGCGGCGAAGGGAATCTTGCCCTTGGCGAGATTGCAGCGGTGGCAAGCTGCAAGCAGATTCTCACGTCGTGAGTTAGAGCCGGGGCCAGCTTGCGGCAAGATGTGATCCATCTCGGCCGAGTGGAAGTCAATATGACCACCACAGTAAGCACACTGAGAGTTCTGTCGGGTGACAGCCTCAAAACGAACATAGTCCCAACGGCGTCCCTGCGCTGATGCTCCATGTTCATCGAGCATGCGTGCCAGGTTGGCCTCGTTCTTGCTACGTCGCTTCTCCATGTCACGGGTAAGTTCTCGGGCAGATTTCTCGCTGAGCAAACCATCGCGGACATGCTCGATCGTCACCGATTCTGGGGCTCCCCATTCACGCTCGACGGCCTGAAGCCAGCGCGCAAAGGCTTTAGTGACTCGATCCACCGCAGGGTTGCCAACAGGAGCACCGATAGCTTCAGCCGGGGGAGCCCAGCTTTCGGAAACATTGAACTCATGCATCCGGGCCGCATGAAGATCGTCAGCAGTACTGAGCATCCGGTCAGTCAATCGCTGCATCGAATCTGCAGAGTAGGCAGCGCGTCCAGCGGGAAGATCAGAAGAGACGATATCGAGCTCAGCAAGCTCAGTTTCTTCAATTGATTCAAGGAAGTTATTAACGCTCACGCTTTCAGGCGTGCTTTCATCACTCGCACCGCCGAAAGAAATTGCTTCGATCATGCAGTCACGTTCAGCCTGACCCGCACCAGCCCACCATTGCTGCAACTTCTTTGACTTACATTGCAAGATGCGATGGCTCGTCACATAAACCGGGGGACGTGTGCCAGCACGCTCTCCATCAGGAGTCGGTTTGGAGACCCCTTCAAGATTGCCCCGCTGCAAGCCGATAACCGCTGCAACGTCATCCCACGACGGCTCAGTTCCTGCACCGGCATTCCAGAGGTAGTCAAAGATTTGGGTCTTTTCTTCTGGGGTCAGCACGCGAGAGCCAGACTGCTCTGGAGCTGTGATCCGGATATTGCAGATGATGGAGGCAATGCGATAGCGCTGGAATGACGAATCTGCTTTCGCGGCGCGACGTTGCTTCTCTTGCCCCGGAAGCGGATCAAAGCCGACGCGTTCAAGAGCGGAACCGCGTGGTGACTCAGCGGCGAAAACTACCTTAATTACGCGACGTGACCAGGCTTCATCAAAGCCCTGCATCGTAGCAATCTGGCGAATCTCTTCAGCATAATCGCTCTGCCGTAGCTTGCCTTGAAGATGGCCCTTGGGGCCGCGCAACTTCACTGAGGGGGTGAGGGCATAGGCAGCAACGATCTGCCCTGGAGTTGCAGACTCGGGCATGTCGCGGTGGAGTGCCGCAGCCGTCCGCTCGCGCAGGCCGAGCAATTCAGTAGACGGTTCTACTGGGGTAAACAGATTTTCAACCCTGTCATACGGGCTACGCCAGCCACGATGCCGGGCAATATGGCGCAACGCAACACTGAGCTTCGCGGCCAGCTCCTTGGGATCTGCGATCGGGTGCGTAGCAAGTTCAGCTCGGTAACGCCAGGGCAGGTATGGATCGTCTTGCGGGTAAGGATCAGTGGGGAAACCCAATTCCTTGAGGAACTGATCGAGCTTCTTGAGTCGTTTTGCCTTGCGTTGAATCATTCGTCGGACCCGACGGGCCACGCCAGCAGTCTCCTTGCGCGTCTTCGCAGTTTTGTTCTCTTCAGGATCAATACCAGCGTCATGAACAACGACTTGCGCATTGAGAATGCGCAGCGGCTGGCCTGCAGCCGAATATTCGATGGCAGCAAGGCCAAGGGAACGATAACCAACGTCAACGCCGACGCGGTAGCGGAAAGACGAATCAATCATGGAATAACGATGGCATACGGGTCTGACAAAAACCATAGAAGGGCCACATTGGCTTGTCAGAGGGAAAAGAAAAAGGACCCGAAGGTCCTTTTGGAGAATTCAGAACCGCAAACGTGGCGGCCCTTACTGAGAATCAGTTGTCACAACTATAAGACGAACGCCCCTGTTGCGCAAGAGGTTGCCCGGGAAATCTGTAGGAAAGATCGTCACAAGGATCGCTGCACCTGTGGATTTGGGTAGAACCTGGGTTTAGGCGTAAAGTTTCTCCTTGGTCGCTTAAGTCGGCCGGTTCTGTCATGCCAACCAAAGGGAGTAAATGGCGAAGAAGGATGGTGCGCTCGAACTCGAGGGCACGGTAGTCGAAGCACTGCCGAACGCGATGTTCCGGGTGGAACTGGCCAACGGCCACCGTGTTCTTGCCACGATTTCGGGCAAGATGCGCCAGCACTACATCAAGATCCTTCCAGCCGACCGCGTTGTGGTCGAGCTGAGCCCTTACGACCTCACGCGTGGCCGTATCGTCTACCGGCATAAGTAACCACAACCGATAACAAGAGAAAGCAGAGAGCTGATGAAGGTTCAGCCGAGCGTTAAGCCCATCTGCGACAAGTGCAAGGTGATTCGCCGTCACGGTCGCGTCATGGTGATCTGCCCGAAGGAACCCCGGCACAAGCAGCGCCAGGGCTAATTCCCGCAGCGCCCAAGCCTGGTTCGCTAGGCGGGCAACATGTAATAACTCAATAAACGTGACTGCTTACCCCGTCTCATGACGGGAACAACCCTCCGATGAAGGCGGAGGCCTCGTGGCCGGGAAACCGGCAAAGGCAAGCGAGGACGCGTCACGCCACACACCTTCGCAGCCGATCGGGAGATCGGTTGAGATCCGAAAGGAAACAGCCACATGGCACGCCTCATGGGTGTCGACCTTCCGCGTGAAAAGCGCTTGGAGGTCGCTCTTACCTACATCTACGGCATCGGCCGTACCCGCGCACATGCGATCCTCAATGCCACCGGCATCTCCGGGGATCTCCGTGTCCACGAACTCACGGACGAGCAGCTCGTTCCGCTCCGTGACTTCATCGAAGCCAACTACGAAACCGAAGGCGACCTTCGTCGTACCGTCGCTGCGGACATTCGTCGCAAGATTGAAATCGGCACCTACCAGGGCCGTCGTCATCGCAGCGGCCTGCCTGTGCGCGGTCAGCGCACCCGTACGAACGCTCGTACGCGCAAGGGCAAGAAGAAGGCTGTCGCTGGCAAGAAGAAGGCCCGCTAGTAGCGGCCCGGACCCGGAATTCCTAGGAGAACAGGTAACACATGGCTACTGCAGGCCGTACCTCCGCGCAGAAGAACTCCGCCGCTAAGGCTAAGGTTCGCCGCAAGGAGAAGAAGAATATTGTCGCCGGACAGGCGCACATCAAGAGCACGTTCAACAACACGATCATCTCGATCACCGATCCGACGGGCGCGGTAATCGCGTGGGCGTCTGCTGGCACCATTGGTCAGCGTGGCTCGCGTAAGTCCACGCCGTACGCCGCCCAGATGGCTGCTGAAGCTGCTGGTCGTCGCGCGATGGAGCACGGTATGAAGCGCGTTGACGTCTTCGTGAAGGGCCCGGGTTCGGGTCGCGAAACGGCAATTCGTTCGCTCACCGCCGTCGGCCTTGAGGTCGGCACCAGCTCTGACGTGACCCCGGTGCCGCACAACGGCTGCCGCGAGCCCAAGCGTCGTCGCGTTTAGTCCGAAAGATCGAGAAGAGGTAATACATCATGGCCCGTTACACCGGCCCTATTTCCAAGAAGTCGCGTCGCCTCGGCGTCGATCTCGTCGGCAACGACAAGGCGTTCGAGCACCGTCCCTACCCGCCGGGCGTCCATGGCCGCGGTCGCGTCAAGGACTCCGAGTACTCGCTCCAGCTTCGTGAGAAGCAGAAGGCGCGTTACACCTACGGCATTCTCGAGAAGCAGTTCCGTCGTTACTACGAAGAAGCACACCGTGTTTCCGGTAAGACCGGCGAAATGCTGCTCCAGATCCTCGAGTCGCGTCTTGACAACGTCATTTACCGTGCCGGCTTCGCCCAGACTCGCCGTCAGGCCCGTCAGATGGTGTCGCACGGTCACATCATGGTCAATGGCCAGAAGGTGAATATCCCGTCGTTCCGCGTGACCCCGCAAGACATCATCGATGTCAAGCCAGGCTCGCTCAATGCGGTTCCGTTCGTCATCGCTCGTGAGGTTTTCGGCGAGCGCGACGTTCCGGCGTGGCTCACCGTTCGCCCGAACAAGATGCGTATCTTCGTGCACCAGCTCCCGGTCCGGGAGCAGATCCAGGTTGACGTTCAAGAGCAGTTGATCGTCGAGCTTTACTCGAAGTAAACCCTTCGGGTTCTGCGGCCCGGGAATGTCCCGGGCCGCAGACCTGCTCGTATCCCGTCGTCAAATAGTGGTCGATGGGGAAAGGATAAAAAACATGCTGATTGCACAGCGCCCCACCCTGACCGAAGAGGTCGTCGGCGAGTTCCGTTCGCGGTTCATCATCGAACCTCTCGAGCCAGGCTTTGGTTACACCCTCGGCAACTCCCTGCGCCGTACCCTATTGTCGTCGATCCCCGGCGCCGCACTCACCTCGATCAAGATCCAGGGTGTGCAGCACGAGTTCTCGACGATCCCGGGTGTGGTCGAGGACGTCACCGAAATCATTTTGAACCTTAAGACGCTCGTCGTTGCCTCGGAAGAGGACGAGCCGGTCGCCATGTACCTGCGCAAGTCGGGTGCAGGCGAGGTCACCGCAGCCGATATTGAGGCCCCGGCAGGTGTGCAGATCGTTAATCCCGATATGCACATCGCGACTTTGAATGACGAAGGCAAGATCGAGATGGAGCTCATCGTCGAGCGTGGCCGTGGCTACGTTTCGTCGACGCTCAACAAGAACCCCGAAGCTGAGATTGGCCGTATCCCGGTTGATTCGATTTACTCCCCGGTTCTCAAGGTGACCTACAAGGTTGAGGCCACCCGCGTTGAGCAGCGCACTGACTTCGATCGACTCATCGTCGACGTCGAGTCCAAGCCGGTCATCACCCCGCGTGATGCGATGGCGTCTGCCGGTAAGACCCTCGTTGAGTTGTTCGGGCTCGCCCATGAGCTCAACACTGAAGCTGAGGGCATCGAGATCGGCCCGTCGCCGGTCGATGAGCAGCTGGCTCAGGATCTGGCCATGCCGGTTGAAGACCTCAACCTCACGGTCCGTTCTTACAACTGCCTCAAGCGTGAGGGTATCCACACCGTTTCTGAGCTGGTTTCCCGCTCGGAGCAGGATCTCCTCGACATCCGTAACTTCGGTTCCAAGTCAATCGACGAGGTCAAGCTGAAGCTGCACGAGATGGGCCTGTCCCTCAAGGACTCTGCGCCCGGTTTCGATCCCCTGTCCATCATCAACCGGTACGACGAAGACGAGTCGGATAACGACGACGACTTCGCCGAGACCGAGCAGTTCTGATCCGTTATTGGAGAGTTAGAAAATGCCTACACCTACGAAGGGCCCCCGCCTCGGCGGCAGCCCCGCCCACGAGCGGATCATTCTGGCTAACCTTGCCAGCCAGCTGTTCGAGCACGGCAAGATCACGACGACTGAGACCAAGGCCAAGCGCATGCGTCCCCTCGTCGAGAAGCTGATCACCAAGGCCAAGCGTGGCGATCTGCACAACCGTCGCCAGGTGATGTCGATCATCCGTGACAAGGGTGTTGTTCACTCGTTGTTCACCGAGATTGCACCGTCGATGGAAGGCCGTAACGGCGGCTACGTGCGCATCACCAAGATCGGCAACCGTAAGGGCGACAACGCTCCCATGGCCGTGATTGAGATCATCACAGAGTCGATCGCTGATACCCAGGCTGCGAAGGCCAAGGCTGCCAAGAAGGCTGAGAAGACCTCAGCTAAGGCGGAGCCGAAGAAGGCCGACGAGACCAAGGTCGCAGCATTCGCTGACGTCCCGGCTGAAGAGCCGAAGAAGGAGTACACCAACTCCTTCCGTGGCACTGAAGCTCCTGAGGGCTTCACGATCAAGGGCAATGAGGACTCGATGAAGTACCACACCCCTGAGTCGCCGTACTACGACGCGACGATCGCCGAGATCTGGTTCAAGACCGCTGAAGATGCTGAAGCCGCTGGTTTCGCTTCGGTCAAGAATGACGCCGGTGCCGTCGATGCTGAGGACGAGGCCAAGTAAGCTCGATTACTGCATAGATAAAGGTCTGGGTGCCCACCATCATGGTGGGCACCCAGACCTTTATTGTTCATGGTGCGAGATGTTTAGCAGAGTGGGAACTCCGGCAACGAAGCAAGCGGGATCGTGCCGAACTTTTCTGGTGGATCGGGGTGCTTGGAGGGCGACCCGGTGGCGTAGCTCCCGGCAATGAGATAACCATTGCTGAGACGAGCCGTAAGCTTGATGGCTCGATCAGTCGGCAGATCAATGACGGTGTAACTACCGTCAGACGATGATCGGTTCAGATAGGAGAGATAGTGTCCAGAAACCGTGAGATCTTCATACGTATCTTTGGTTCCAGACGTACTGAGCACACGAACTTCAGTTGTGCCATAATTGAGGACTTTGACCTGGTCTCCGTACTTCTCGTCTTTGCTGATCGTCGCAATGTAGTCGGGGCTAGTTGAGATTTCCTTGTAGGGGATCAACTGTTCGAAAGCGCCAGGTGCTTGTACGTGTTGGCGGGTTTCAGTGTTGATCGCCCATGACTTCATACTTGCTGGGGCAAACCCCATGATGACGTTGTTATGCCAGGCAAAGGTAGAACTAGTACCGGTGAGGATGACCTCGATGGCCCCTGTCCCAAGATCGACTCGGTAGAGAGAGAATTGTGCGAATTTCGTGGCTTCAGACGTAATTGAAGGTAGTGGAGCTGCCGTAATCCACAGCGCGCCGTTAACGAAAGCGATATTGCCGTGTGCCTCGGTGAGGTATAACTCGTTATTTGTTTCGGGGCTGAGTTGAAGTAGCTGTGCAGGCTGGTCTGGATGCGCGGAGTCCCAAAGAAAAAGTTTCTTTCTGTTCCCCGGCCCTTGGCTGTCTTGCGCATATGCCACATAGCGATCATCCATCGCGACATTGCCACCGTATTGGGTGGTATATGTTGCGGTAGTGATGACGTGCTGCTCACTCGCATTGAGCCAGAGCAATTTCGTTTGGTATCCCTGCTCGGACGTCGTATCTACGTCGAGATTTCTGGCTTGGTACCCCGAAGGGCTGACCGCGAGAATACGCCCAGCCCGGTTATCGAGATGTGATGCTATTGCGTCAACGACCATGCTTGGATCGCCCTGGCAGTGTTGTGTGGGCGTCGGCGCAGCACTGGAACTAGCGGCTGCATGCGGTTGCTGCACGGTGATCGGCGCTGGCGTTGGTGTACAAGCGGTGAGGGCAAGCGCGCCAAGGAGTGCGACGATGCCGCCACGGCGAAGCGGAGCTGAAGACATGCTTTATTAAGTCTGATGTCCCGGTAGTGGGTCAAGAGTTCTGGTTTTCTCTTGGAAATTTCTTATCCGTGCGTAAATGAAGCCTGGGCTAAATCTTGCGCTGAAAAGTGAACGGCTACTCTGGTACCTATGGCAATTGGTACGGACCGCGCGGATGGGAGCAGCTTGCGCATCGCGCAGTTAGCAAACTTCGTTGGGCCAACAACCGGCGGAATGCGCCGCGCGATCGACAAGCTGGGGGAGGGCTACTGCGCCGCAGGGGCTGAACGTCTCCTCATTATCCCCGGCGCGGCTGACCGAGTCACCCATTCTGCTGAGCTGGGAACCGTTGTCGAGATTAAGTCTCCGCACGTATCCAAGCACTACCGGATGATTACCCAGCCACGGAAAGTAGTGGCAGCGCTTGAAGACTTCCAACCCACGTCCATTGAATCTACAGATAAATGGACATTGGCCTGGGTCGGACGCTGGGGTCGCAAACATGCCATTCCTACAGTCCTGTTCTCCCATGAGCGTCTTGACGGCATGATGGGCAGTTTTCTGCGCGCCAAGGTAGGTATCGCAGAGGTCACCGGCGCAATGAATCGACGCCTCTCTAAAGAGTTCGACGCCGTCATCGTGACAAGCCAATATGCTGCCGATGAGTTCGTCAATACGGGGGCGAAGTTAGTGTTGTGCCCGTTAGGTGTTGATCTGGAAACCTTCACTCCGTCTATCGCACAACAGGCATCGCTAGAGCAGTTGCATACGGTCTATGTGGGTCGCCTTTCGCGCGAGAAGTTCCCTCAGTTAGGGATCAAGACAGCGCTGGAACTTCAACGTCGTGGGATTGATATCGTCCACCACGTCTATGGTGCGGGCCAGCATGAGCCGATGTTGCGTGAGGTGGCAGGCAATGGCCCTATTGTTTTCCACGGCTACGTTGATTCGCGCCAGGGGGTTGCGGACGCGCTGGCTTCAGCGCACCTATGCCTGTCGGTGTGCCCTGTGGAGACTTTTGGCCTGCAAGTGTTGGAATCGCTTGCATGCGGCACCCCGGTCATTACCGCGAACCGAGGCGGTGCCCGAGAGCTCGTCGACGAGAGTTGTGGCGAGTGGGATGATCCGAACCCGCTGGCCCTAGCTGATGCCGTCGAACGGCTTTATGCACGGCTTCGTGACGATCAAGCCAAGGTTCGGCAGGCTGCTCGTGCGCGCGCCGAGCAGTATCCATGGTCTGCACCGGTTAAAATCATGGTAGAGACGCATCGCCACCTGGCCGAGGGGACGCTATGAAGACTGCGACGAAAGTTTTAGGACTCGCCACAGCAACTTTTCTTGCGCCACTTGTCATTGGGCAGCATGGCTCGGGTACGCCAGATCGGGAGTTGCCGACGATTGAAGCTGCTGTCGCGCAATGTCGTAACAGCGGTTTGGTGGGTAAAGAGCTCGTCGATTATGCAGCGCAACTGGTACGGGAACACTTCTTGGTGTATTCCATTCGGGCGCCGTGGATGACGACAGGGCTGGCGTGGGCTCAACGTCGCGGGAACGCTGCGCAGTACAACGGTTGCTTATCGGAGATTTTGAGCGAGCTGGGCTTTGCACAGGAGCTTGTTTTTGCGGCTCGGGTGCGTACCGACAAAGAAAATCCCTGGTGGTGGATGAACCATGTGTGGGTACGGGTCATGGTTGAAGGGCGTAACCGCGACATTTGTGCTCGCTACAGCACTGAACTAGGAAGCATTGATTTTGTTCCGGTCACGGAGGTCTTACCGTGGCGGGTTCAGACCCGGATCACGACGACGGCTGCCGCCTGCGTGGGTAGTGCCTATCAGCAGTGGGTATGTCTTACTGATGGTGATCCAATGCCAGAATGGGTCGAGGGGCCTTTCGCTCGCTAAACCCAGGTGATGAGTTCACCATTGGCTTGGTAAGCGGTAAACATCATGTCGGAGTTCAGCGCAGCGAGCATGGTGCCGTTGGCGTCGATAGCGATCACTCCACCGGTCATTGAGCGCGAGTCTAATTCAGTCTCGATGGCATGGCTGGCCGCATCGCGCAGCGATTCTTTTCCATATTCCATTCGGGCATAAACATCATGGCAAAGGCACCCCAGGATGAACCCTTCCCCGTCGCCGGTGCCCGAGATAGCCAAGGTCGGGCGACAAAATGTTCCAGCCCCGACGATCGGGGTATCTCCGATTCTTCCTACCATCTTGTTGGAATGACCACCGGTGGACGTCGCGGCAGCAAGATGCCCAGATTTATCGCGAGCGACAGCTCCAACGGTGCCGTGTTTTGGCTCAGTCATCAACTGAGCTTGGACCTTGGCGAGTTGCTCGATGCGGGTTGGAGTAATGAACTGGGCGTTATCGACCAGGGCAACATCGCAAAGTTGGGCGATGACGGCGTCGCTGGGATCACCAAGCAATACGTGCTTTGACTTGTCCATGATAGCGCGGGCAACGGTGATGGGGTTGAGCGCATGACGCGAAATCGTGACGGCTCCAGCTTTGCCATCATCGGTGCAGACGCAGGCATCATGCTCAACGCTGCCGCTCTCGGTGAGTGTTGCTCCGGTGCCAGCATTAAATAAGGGGCAATCCTCCAGTGCGACGACAGCAGCGCTCACCGCATCGAGAGCCGAGCCTCCTGAGCGTAGAACCGCGGCTCCTTGCTCATAGGCATAACTAAGTCCGGCAGCGTATTCGGCTTGTTCTGTCGCAGTGAACTCGCGTATCCGTGCGCCAGCACCGCCATGGACCATGAGTGAGAATCCATCAGCCGGGTCTACGGGGATTTCGACGATTTTGGCGATAGGCATATATCGAACCTTTGGTCGTAGATTAAAGATAGCTAGTCAGGGGTATAAGTGGCCTTGAACTGTTCTATGCTTGTTGTGTAAGGCGATGCAAGACTTACAATAGTTATTCACAACTTGTTCGTAAAGTGAGATCTGGAGGCAGTAATGACACAATATCCTCAGTCAAGTGACTAGCCGCAGCAAGTTCCGCTGCATTCTGGCGCTGTGTCGGATAAGTCAAAGACGACTGCGCTGTTGTTGTCGTTTTTCCTGGGAATATTCGGTATTGATCGTTTCTACCTGGGCTACACCGGTCTGGGTATCGTCAAGCTGCTCTTTGGCTGGCTAACTTTTGGTATCTGGCCACTTATTGATTTCATCTTGATTGTGATGGATAAAATGCCGGATTCGAATGGACGTCCGTTAGCTCATTAACTCTTGGCAGAAAGGAGCTGGCTGCTTGATGCAGCCAGCTCCTTTCTCGTGCATATATGCTGGATTGCGATGTGTGCCTGGGGTGGCGAAGCGAGCGTTGGCATCATCCCAGACGAGCATACGTCCCAACAATCGAAGTCGAACACATACTTGCGCAAGGCCAACGGGCGTACCGAGATCACTTGTGGTGCAGGCTTCAGCGATCTGTTCAGCAGTCTTCGCGGTATTCACATAGTTCCATATGGGCAGATAGTGGATCAGATGAGCAGCTAGATGGACATTAGCAGGATGAAGGACGGGATTTTTCCCGGTGTTCGGGGCTGGCCCTAGGAACAGAAGAAGATGCCAGCTAGCATAGATAGTGTTAGCACGACAAGATTTGGAGAAGACGATGACGTCATACCCGCAGGATGGACAGCAGCCAGATACGGGCTATGCCCAACCAAGCTATGGCCAGCAGTCTTACCAGCCTTACCCGCCACAGCAGCAGAGCTATGGTCCTACTCCCGGCTATGATCCGTATGCACAGCAGCAGAGTTATGCTGCCCCACAGGGAGGCTATACCCCACAGGGAGGCTACGCCCCACAGCCGATGGTGCAGCAGGGCTATTACTTGGCACCGCATCTTGGCGCTGTGTCGGATAAGTCAAAGACGACTGCGCTGTTGTTGTCGTTTTTCCTGGGCGCATTCGGTATTGATCGTTTCTACCTGGGCTACACCGGTCTGGGTATCGTCAAGCTGTTCTTTGGCTGGCTAACTTTTGGTATCTGGCCACTTATTGATTTCATCTTGATTTTGATGGATAAAATTCCGGATTCGAACGGGCGGCCGTTAGCTCGTTAGCCTTAGGCAAACTCTCGTAATAAAAAGCTGGCTACCTCGTAATAGAGGTAGCCAGCTTTTACGTACAAAGACCTTAGACCGCGATGTGTGCCTGGGCGGTGGTGAAGCGGGCGCTGGCGTCATCCCAGTTGACGACGTTCCACCACTGCTTGACGTAATCAGCCTTAACGTTCTTGTACTGCAAGTAGAACGCGTGCTCCCACATGTCGAGGACGACGATGGGGGTCAGGCCGATGGGGCAGTTGCCCTGCTGGTCGTAGACCTGGACGGTCTGCAACTTGCCAGCCAGCGGATCCCAGACGAGCATGGCCCAGCCCGAACCGAAGATGGTATTGGCGGTGGCCTCAAACTGCTTCTGGAAGTTCTCGAAGGAACCGAAATCGGTATCGATCTGAGCCTTGAGCGCGCCAGCAAGAGTTGCGCCGCCGGGGGTCATGTTCTTCCAGAAAATGGAGTGGTTGATGTGACCACCGAAGTTGAACGCATACTTGCGCTCAAGGCCAGCGAGCGCACCGAAATCACCCTTGGCGCGGGCGTCAGCGATCTGCTCAGCGGTCTCATTCGCAGTATTTACATAATTTGCATGGTGCTTGCTGTGGTGCAGTTCCATGATCTCGGGCATGATCGCCGGAGCGAGTGCGCTGTAGTCATAATCAAGGTCGGGGAGAGTGTAGGCCACGGTGGTCCCTTTCTACATCAAAAGTGTTGTCTCCATCACATCATTGATCGCCCTACCCCCGCCGGAAATAGCGCAAAGTTGTACAACTTATTACCCCAATCTGTGACAGAGTGAGCAATGTGAATGATGCACTTCAGATTGTCCAACTGACAAAGGCATTCGGCAACAAAGTTGCTGTCAATAACCTCTCGCTCGGTGTCCCCCAAGGAAGCATGTTTGGCCTGGTAGGGCCAAATGGTGCTGGTAAGACCACGACCTTGTCGATGGTGACCGGCTTATTGCGTCCAGACAGCGGCCATGCCTTTGTGCTTGGTCACGACGTCTGGGCTGATCCGTTTGCCGCGAAAGCGCTGATGGGCGTCTCCCCAGACGGGGTTCGACTCTTTGATCGGCTTTCTGCCCGTGAGCTGCTGCGTTACTGCGGGCTATTGCGTGGCATGCAGGCTGCCGATATTGAGTCACGCTCCCACGGCTTGCTTGACGCTCTGGGGCTTGCCGGAGACGCCAATAAGCTCGTTGCTGACTTCTCCGCTGGTATGACGAAGAAGATCAGCCTTGCGTGCGCACTCCTACATGCCCCGCGCATCGTCTTGCTTGATGAACCGTTCGAGGCCGTCGATCCAGTGTCGGGTCAGGCAATTCGCGGAATCCTCAGTGACTATGTTCGTGGCGGTGGCACCGTCATCATGTCGAGCCATGTCATGGAACTCGTCGAGACCCTGTGTGACCATGTCGCGGTCGTCAATAATGGGCAGGTGCTGGCCTCTGGTACGACCCAGGAAGTCAAGGGTGGCATTAGCCTTCAAGAACGCTTCTTGTCGATGATCGGGGTCCGCCAGACTGAGGGCTTGGAGGAGATGTCGTGGTTGCGAACCTCCTAAAACTTCGGTTTTCTCTTCTCAAAGGCTCGCTCTCGGGTAGCACCGCACGGCTTGTGGGGTTTTGCTTTGCCATGTTCTTTGGGCTTGTCATCACGGTGGGTATGGCTCTGGGCTTAGGTGGTGCGCGGGGGTTAGAGCCAGCCTCGCATCGAGCGATACCGGTCATCATATTGTCAATAGCAGCGCTGCTGTGGATCTGCATGTCGATTTTCGCCGCTGGCGTTGATGACTCCATGGACCCAGGTAAATTCGCTCTCTTCCCCTTGCGTGCTCGCCAGCTCATGCCAGGCATGTTGGCCGGCGCACTAATTGATGTGGAAGGCGTCGTCTTTATCCCGATCTTGATCGGTTTTATCTGGTGCTGGTCAACCTCGATACTGGGCGGAATCGTTGCTGCTATCAGCATGGCTATCGGGTTGCTCGCGCTTATGTTGGCGGTTCGACTCATCAGCACCGCTTTGAACTCAGTGCTCCATAGCCGACGGTTCCGCGACATGTCCTTCATCGTGATCGTGTTGGCGATGTCGTTTATGGGTATTGGCATGCAACTCGTATCGGCAGCATTTACTAGAAGTACTCCTGAGCAGTTGCAAGCACTGGCGGGCCGGCCAACTCAGATCATTGGGTGGACTCCTATTGGCTGGGCGGCAGCTATTCCAGCAGCAGTAGACCAGGGCGCTTGGCTTGGGGCTGTACTCCGATTTGTCTTACTTATCTCCATGACTGCATTGCTGTGGCGTGGCTGGGAGTACTTCCTAGATAAGGCGCTCACCTCGCCGTTAGAAGCAAAGAGCACCTCAGCAGGTGTCAAAGCAACCAGTTGGGTAGATCGGATATTCCCCGATAACGCTCGTGGCGCTATCGCTGCTCGTAGCCTGCGCTACTGGCGTCGAGACCCCAGACATCTCGTGGGATTAGCAGTTCTTATCATCATGCCACTGATATTTATTGCGCCAAGTATGGTGCAATCTGAAAATGCAATAGGACTTGATCGTCTGGGGATTTTAGCCTGGGCGCCAGTAATGTTCGTGTTCATGATCGGGCCGACCTGCAGCTCAGAATTAAGTTATGACGGTAGCGCGCTGGCGACCCACATCATTGCGGGGGTTAAGGGCCGGGATGATCGTCTCGGCCGGGTGTACTCCACATTGGTGCTCGTGTTGCCGATCTTCGTCTTCTGGTGTGTGCTGGGCATGGTAGTGAGCCAGCGTTGGTGGCTTGCGCCAGCGTCACTGGGTTGTTCTATCGCTATCATGCTGGCGGGAATCGGCGCAGCCTCGTGGATTTCGACGATCTGGAACGCGCCATCACCGCCGCCGGGGTCTAACCCATTTGCGAAAGGCTCTGGAGCGGGCACAGCTACCTGGCTAGGTTTCTTTGCCACGATGATTTTGACATTCGTCCCAGCAATACCAGCAATCATCTTTGCGGTGATGTCAGCAACAGACCATAGTGTGAGCTATGGCTTACTCTCCCTTGTCTGTGGGGTGGTTCCCGGTGGGCTGATGTTGTGGCTTGGGATTTATCTGGGCGGTAGGCGTCTCGA
>JBOFIQ010000220.1:0-1553 GCA_051650245.1 Propionibacteriaceae bacterium
CCACTGCCCACCGGTGGAGAACCCCAGCAGGTCCACCTGCTCGAAGCCCATTACATCGATCAGGTCGATCATGTCATGCACCGCCAGCTCGGGCTGGTATTGCGTCAGTGGCAGGTCGCGGGAACTGTTACCGCAGCCACGCAGGTCCGGTGCAATCACGCGCCTGTGTTCGCCGACCAACCGGAGTCCTGGATTCAGATAGTGATGGCTCCAGCTAGGACCCCATGGATCACGACCAGAGGAACATCATCGAACCGCTCACCGAACTGTTCTACAGCCAGCGTGATACCGGACGGTAATGTCACACACTCCATGTGCCCAACGTAGCATCGAGCTGCCACAGGTGTGCTGCTTGTGCACCGGCCTTGCGATGGCTCTATGCCCGGTTTATATGACGATAATCATCGCGCTGGCCGTTCCCTTTGTGATCCTTCCTGTAGCGATCACTGTTCAAAGATGGGTAACCAGATTGCAGTGACCCCAGGCGCTACAGGGACGAGTCTCAGCCGCCACCATGTTGTTGACAATGCTGTCATTGCCCTTTAGGGCCCTCGATAGCGACCGCTGCTGCTGGAATATGCAGGTCCAGCAACAGCGTTCCTTACGGCAGGAGTCATTCTGCTCCTCACCGAAGCAGCAATCGTCTCCTGCCGAGCGTTCCGCGACATCGGGCCTACGCCGACATGGAACCAGAGCCCTACCTGAGAGTGAATGGTTCTAGCCGTGATGATCTACGCAGAACTAATCTGGCCACACTCCACTTGAGCCGCGACGGGGGTCTGCCACGAGGTGTCCATCGACCATACCGATAGCTTGCATTAATGCGAAGATCGTGACTGGACCGATGAAACGGAAGCCACGTTGTTTCAAGGCCTGGGCTAGAGCAACTGATTCTGGGCTAGACGTCGCGATATCAGCCATCGTTTTTGGGTAGATATTGGTTGCGGGCTGGAAGCTCCACACCAGGTTGGCAAGTCCGCCTTCAGCACGTAATGCAATGGTGGCATGAGCACCGGCGATAGTGGCGACGATCTTTCCCCGATTCCGGATAATGCCGTGGTTCGTCATGAGCCGAGCAATATCAGCTTCCGTAAAAGTGGCGACAACATCGGGATCAAAACTAGCAAAGGCTTCACGAAAAGCTGGACGTTTGCGCAGCACCGTGGCCCAAGATAACCCTGACTGGAACCCTTCGAGGCAGATCCGTTCAAAGACTCCCACTTCGTCACGGACGGGCATACCCCATTCTGTGTCGTAGTACTCCTCTAGCAGCGCGCTGGTTGCTGCCCAGGCTGGCCGGAGTACACCATCGTGGCAGTGAACAAGATCAGTCATAGGGCCATCGTGGCAGCTAGCACTGACAAACGTGGCCAGCGGTAGCACTTTAGCTACCGCTGGCCACGAAACCCATGGGCTTAGAGCTGGGCGTTATCCGGGTCAGTGTAGATACCGGGCATATCGACGATCATCGTGGTGCCACCTGCGGCGTCTCGTAGCTCCTTGGGAGCCAAGATGCGAGCCAAATGGTAGGCAGCAACAACGACGATGGTGCC
>JBOFIQ010000221.1:0-2793 GCA_051650245.1 Propionibacteriaceae bacterium
TTCAATGATGCCAAGAAGCGACATCAGAAACAGTTCCAGGCATCCGGGAAGGCGATTAATGCCAAGGTGCGCCTGTTCGGCCGTATCGGCCAAGTGTTGATCGACGCCAAGCAAGCGGGCGATGATCCGTTTGCTGCTATCGAGACCGTCATATCCTGGGAGGCCTTTGCCAAAAGCGTGACGGAGGCACAATCGCTCGCGCAGCCCGAGGAATTCGATTTCCTGCACCGTCTCGGCGAGAGCTACGCCACATTACGCCGTTACGCACCGGCCTTCCTCACCGCGCTCAAGTTGCGGGCCGCACCGGCTGCCAAAGGTGTATTGGAGGCTATCGAAGTGCTGCGCAGCATGAACAACGACAACGCCCGAAAAGTACCTGCTGATGCGCCAACCGATTTCATCAAGCCGCGCTGGCAGAAGCTGGTGATAACCGATACCGGCATCGACCGGCATTACTACGAGCTATGCGCGCTGTCGGAGATGAAGAACGCATTGCGTTCTGGTGACATCTGGGTACAGGGATCGCGCCAGTTCAAGGACTTCGAGGACTACCTTGTACCACCCGCGAAATTTGTCAGTCTCAAGCAGGCCAATCAATTGCCGCTGGCCGTAGCCACCGACTGTGAGCAGTATCTGAATGAACGGCTGACGCAATTGGAAACGCAGCTCGCCACCGTCAACCGCATGGCGCAGGCCAATGAACTACCGGATGCCATCATCACGGCCTCGGGCCTAAAGATAACACCACTGGATGCGGTGGTACCAGATACCGCGCAGATCCTTATCGATCAAGCCGCCAGGATCCTACCGCACGTCAAGATCACTGAGTTGCTGCTTGAAGTGGACGAATGGACGGGCTTTACCAGGCACTTCGCACACCTGAAATCGGGTGACCTAGCCAAGGACAAGAACCTGCTACTGACGACGATCCTGGCCGATGCGATCAATCTGGGTCTGACCAAGATGGCGGAATCGTGTCCGGGCACGACCTATGCCAAGCTCGCTTGGCTACAAGCCTGGCATATTCGTGACGAAACCTATAGCGCGGCCTTATCCGAGTTGGTCAATGCGCAGTACCGGCATCCGTTTGCCGAGCATTGGGGCGATGGCTCCACATCCTCCTCTGACGGCCAGAATTTTCGCACCGGCAACAAGGCGGAGAGCACGGGGCACATCAACCCGAAATATGGCAGCAGTCCAGGACGGACCTTCTACACCCACATATCCGACCAGTACGCACCATTTCATACCAAGGTGGTCAATGTCGGTGTGCGCGACTCAACCTACGTGCTCGACGGCCTGCTCTACCATGAATCTGACCTACGGATCGAAGAGCACTACACCGACACGGCTGGCTTCACCGATCACGTTTTCGCGTTGATGCACCTGTTGGGGTTTCGCTTCGCCCCGCGCATCCGCGATCTGGGTGAGACCAAACTCTACATTCCAAAGCGCGATGCCGCCTACGAGGGATTGAAATCAATGATTGGTGGGACGCTCAACATCAAGCTCATCCGTGCACATTGGGACGAGATCTTGCGGCTGGCCACCTCGATAAAGCAGGGAACGGTGACGGCCTCACTCATGCTGAGGAAGCTTGGCAGCTACCCACGCCAGAATGGCCTGGCGGTCGCCCTGCGCGAGTTGGGGCGTATCGAGCGCACGCTGTTCATTCTGGATTGGCTGCAAAGTGTCGAGCTCCGCCGCCGTGTACATGCCGGACTGAATAAGGGAGAGGCACGCAATGCACTGGCTCGTGCGGTGTTTTTCAATCGACTGGGGGAGATCCGTGACCGCAGTTTTGAGCAACAGCGTTACCGGGCAAGTGGTCTTAACCTGGTGACTGCCGCCATCGTGCTATGGAACACCGTCTATCTGGAAAGGGTGGCGCATGGGTTACGTGCCAAGGGGCATGCCGTCGATGGTGAGTTATTGCAATACCTGTCGCCGCTGGGCTGGGAGCACATCAACCTGACAGGGGATTACCTGTGGCGCAGCAGCGCCAAGATCGGTGCAGGTAAGTTCAGGCCGCTACGACCGCTATCACCGGCTTAGCGAATGAAAGGGACTTCCCCTGGTTATGCATCCAACCAATTGGCATGCGACCATGGGTCACATTTCATTCGAGGGATCCACGATGACTATCACGACAATCGGAATTGATCTTGCTAAGAACGTGTTCGCTGTTCATGGCGTTGACCACGCAGGCAAAACGGTTCTGGTGAAACCGAGGGTGTCGCGTGCGGCACTCCCTGAACTTATCGCCAGTTTGCCGCCATGTGTCATCGGCATGGAGGCCTGCTCTGGCGCCCATTACTGGGCAAGACTGTTCCGGACGTATGGTCACGAGCCCCGTCTGATGGCCCCCAAATTTGTCTCCCCATATCGCATGGCCGGCAAATCAGGGAAAAACGATGCGGCAGATGCGCAAGCCATCTGCGAAGCGGTCCTTCGTCCCCAGATGCGTTTCGTGCCAGTCAAAGATGAAGGGCAGCAGGCAATGCTGTGTCTGCATCGAACCCGACAGGGATTCATGGAAGAAAAAACAGCCATTTATAACCGTATTCGGGGACTGATATCTGAGTTTGGCGTCATCGGGCCGCAAAGCACACAGGCACTACGTCATATGGTGCACGAGCACAAGACCGCTTTGCCAGAGCAGGCTCAATTGTGTGTGGGCGATCTGCTGGAACATATCGATCGGCTTGAGGCAAAAATTACCGAATACGACCGTCTTCTGACTCAGACTGCGCGCAAAGATCCCCGAAGCCAGCAACTGATGAAACTAAAAGG
>JBOFIQ010000222.1:0-1153 GCA_051650245.1 Propionibacteriaceae bacterium
TAGAATCGACCAATCTGACACCCCAACTCCCGCATCATCGACATCAAGGCACGGCTGCCTGCCGAGTTCCGGCTCACTTTGAACAAACGGCGCAACTCAGAGCGCTGCTGCATACGCTCACGGTTAATCGCCCGCCTGCGGGCCAGATAATCGTAAAAACAGGAAGTGGGCACATCGAAAGCGCAGCAGACCAAGGTGATGGGGGCTTGCTCCCTTAATCGGTCTATCAGCGCGTACGTGTGAACTCGTCCGTCATCAAGAGAGCCGTAGCCTTCCTAAGAAACACCCTCGATTGCCTGTAGGGTGAAACCAAACTCGGCGGCCCGACGGTGCAATCCCTTGACCACCCGATCGCGGTACTGCTGCTCGTAGTGATCGGCACCGGGATCCTGATATTCCATACCAAAACGCATGGCGTTGTAGAACAAGACCGCAATCTTGCGGGCCGTGGCGGTAACCGCCTTCGATTTGCCGATGCGCGCAGACAACCGTCGGTAGAATGCCCCCAGCGCTGTATTTGTTCTGCCGATGGTCACCGCTGCCAGTCGTAGGTGGGCGGTCACTCGATTCTTGGTCTTGCGAGTATGAGCTGACAACACCTTGCCACCACTGATCCGGCAGCCCGGAGCCAGTGTCAGCCATGAGGTGAAGTGTTGGGCTGTTCGCCAGCGACTCAGATCCGTTCCACACTCGGCCACCAAACGCAGTGCCAGGTAAGGGCCAATGCCATGGATCTGGGTCAGATCGATACCGACCAGTTGATAGAGCAAGGTGCGCACATCAAAGTTGAGTGCGTTCGGCTGCCGGGTACGGTGGCGAGGCTTGGGTAGCGCTTCGCTGGGACGGGGCTTGCCACGAGAGAGTTGTTGCAAGCTTTGGGCAATCTGCTCATCACAGAGAGAAATCTGGGCCTGGTAGGCGTCATACATGGCCAGTGCCTGACTCAAGGCAAACACATGCTCGGGCTGGTAATTGCCAACCAGCGCACGCTGGATAGTTTCGACGCTCGACTGACAGCGCAGGTCGCGCATGGCGGCGAGCATTGTGGCATTTCGCTCTCCTGCGACAATGGCACGGATGATCCGCATACCGGTGGCGCCAGTGATGTCACTCACCACATGCTGCAATTGCAGGTTCATGTGAGTTAGCGCCT
>JBOFIQ010000223.1:0-19133 GCA_051650245.1 Propionibacteriaceae bacterium
AGCATGGCATTGATGAGGCCTTGGCAGGCTTCTCGGGCGTACCCGTGGTGCGTGTGAGAGGTGGCAGTCCAGTAGCCAATTTCTCCCTTGGGGATGCGCTGGTCGACGGCATGGACGCCAATACGGCCGATGAAAGCATCGCCTAGCCACATGGAGTATTCAAAGCTTTCCCCGGCATCGAAGTCCGCGGTGTCCTTGGCGAGGAGTTCGGTAGCCACTTCGATAGTCTGCGGTTTCTGAGCCCACGGCATCCAGAGCGCGAGCTCGGGCAATGACGCATTAGCGGCCTCAACCTGTGCAGCGGCTTGATCGGCAGTGAGTACACGCAGCTCAAGTCGGGGTGTGGTGATAAGGCGAGGCAAAGTGACTGGCATGCTAGTGATAATATCGATCTAGCTGGCGTGCTGCCACTGAATATTGGGTTAAGGCGGAGTGTCCCTCTCTGCGCTGTGTGTTGGTGCGTAACGACAAGGTCTGGCACACTTTCTCAGCCAGATAATTTTGAACGAGATCGTTCCTGACCGAGTAGAGGCCGCCTATGTCTGACGGTGCTGTGCCCGAGAACCATGCGTTGTCTGTACGTCAGGGTTTTGCCCTTGCTGTTGCGAGTACAGCGCCGTGGTATTCCCTCATTGTGACCGCCCCACTGATGGTGGCGCTCGTCGGTACCGGTGCGCCGCTGGCATTTGCGCTGGCGGCGATTCCGTCGTGGCTTGTTGCTATTGGGATGAATGCGAATGATCGTCGGGATCCGGATAAGGGCACTGTTTACGTCTGGGTGCGCGGTAAGTTTGCCCGGCTTGGCTGGTTTGCGGGGTTTGCTCTGGCTGCTACTGGCATTATTGCTACTGCCGGTATGGCTTATACCGCTGCTGATCTGTTGTGGGCAGGGGCGCCGGTTGTAGTAAAAGTCATGCTGGGCATCGGGCTCATGATTCTTGCGGCCTTCATTGATCTGCGCGCGCTCACGATCATGGCCCGGCTGCAGGAACTAGCGGTTGTGGCTGGGATGGCAGCACTCGGCTGGGCCGGATGGCTACTCGGCTCGGGGCAGTTGCACCTTGCGCCGGTCACGGGCACAGTGGGGGACTGGTTCCATGCTGTGCTCCTAGCTGTGTTCTGTTACTGGGGTTTCGACTCGATTTTTGCGCTCACTGAGCATACTGACACCGGTGCTCCAGCAAAAGTGGCATCGCTGACGATGCTCTTTGTTGTATTGCTGTATGGGTTAGGTGGGTTGGCGCTGGCGTCATCGGATCCAGAGATCCTTACCGATAGCTGGCTAGTAAAGGCGGCAGTGCTGTTGAGTGCAGTGATGTCGCTGGGTTCAACGCTTATTCCGACTGCGCGTGGGATTGAATCTATGGCTGATGCGGGCGAGATGCCGCGGTGGCTGGACCGGGTGAGGCAAACACGGGAGGCAACGATTTTTGTCACGGTGATCGCAATCACTTGGATGGCATGGATCGTTATCGCGCCGGGGGTATTTGACGACACTATCGAAGCGTTGTCGGTGTTCGTCGGGGTGTATTTCACGGCATCGTCGGCGATTGCGGCTGCGCATGCTGAGCGGCGCGCAGATGCGTTATTGCAGTGGTTGGCAGCAGCACTCATGGTCCTCATTACGGTGGCTGTCGGGGTGCAAATGTTTTCTCCGGGCTACGGCAAGACCGCAGTCGGTGGTGTGGGTGGCGTCGGCGTGATTGTCGGTGTGCTGCTGGTCATCGGGGTATTCGGTGCTGCGTTGTATGGACGTCATGGGGCGGCTGCGGCCAAGGCTGCCCGCCAAGCGGCGCGTATCCGCGAAAGATAGATGATGGCTTCGGCGTGCGTCACGATCTGGACATCAGGACTGCATTGACATGTAAATCCCGGCCTTAGTGGGCCGGGATTTACATGCTGGAAGAGAATGCGGATTCGAGCACAAAGGGATTGCTTGCCCAAATCGAAAGTGAGGGCAAAACCAGCGAGTAATCCCTAGCCGGCAGTGAGCATGCTGGGGTAGCCCCAAGAGAATGTGCCCTTGTGGCCGTTTTTCGCACATGTTCTCATAATCTTCGTCTTCTTCCTCGAAGCCTTTGCCGTCGTTTTGTTCGATCATGGCTGCGATGAAGGCCTGCACAACATCTGGAATCTTGTCGCGAGTGGAAGGCTCACGGCCCACTTCTTCACCCTCGACCGTAGCGACGATCTCGCGATCGTGATCTGGATCGAGCGGACCTATCACTGTCGCCGTCTAAAGCCCTGTGTCAATCAGACTCGCGGCAGACCCCGCCAACACCACGATCGGGGTATGGGACACGTCACGGTTGGTATACCGATCGGGAAATCTTTACAGCACCACACCCCAGTAGCGTTCAGGGGCTTAGCAGGCCACTAACAACGACATCCCCGCGGAAGAGGCATCAGTCCTCGTCGTCATCATCCTCATCGTCGTCGTAGTCGTCATCGTCCAACTCGCCACGCTCACGTGCAGCCTCTCTAGCAAGAAATTGCTCCACAGCAAACGCATGCAGGTCCATACCTGGTGTCCATCCAAAGAACTCTGGGGTCGGAGCGAGCTGGTAACCCTCCGGTAACACCGACTCAACATCTAATCCCACCACAATGAACGGACGTAACAACACCTCTACATGCTCTGGAGCTAAACGATCCAAGAAATAGATCGCATGAACACCATCGGCAACAACCATGCCTGCCGTAGACAAAATATGATTGTCACGAGCAGAGATAATTCTTTCCCTATTCGCAAGTATCCACCTCCGCTCCACACCGTTCAAAGCCTGCTGGCGATGAGCTGGCAACGGCAGCTTCCCCAGTGCCCGGTCAGCTTCTTTTTGATAACGCGAGACAGCCGCGTACTCATAGAGCTCTGCGACAGTATCAAACTGCTCCAATGTGAGTCGATCTACTTCGGCTACAAAAGCCAAAATATTATTGCCATACGCGCCTAGCTTTGCGACATCACCATAACTAGCACCCGCTACCATAACGACTTCCCCTTCACCGTAATCTTCACATTAGCCAACGTCCCACCAGCATCCCGCAACAACTTCACCCGATCCTGAAGGGCAGCGCGATATTCCCTGAACCGGCTGTGCTCATGATTCATCGACGCCCCCAACGATTTATTGACATTCCCACCATCATAAATACCGGTCCCATCGAACACATTCATAGCCCCACAACTCCTCATTCGACGTCGGCTGATGATGAATCAACTCCGGCGTGCACTCGGCAGCATCACGGGCATCAATCCACTCCCCGGCAAGTTGTAACATGCCAAACACCCCACCCACACCTTCATAACCAACTCAGTCGCAACTCCACACACGGCACTTTCCTTCCAGAACTCACGTTCTTTGAAAACACCCCGGGCGACGCCATGCGTCGCCAGTTCCAACACCACGAACCCGGCATCAGAGCAAGCTCCGACGAACACGCCGATCTCGTGACTTGTGGGACCTCGGGCTGATCACGTCACGATCTTCGACAATGACTTCTGCGCCCACGCCTAAAGCCCAGAACTACGCCCTACTTACCTTCAAACCTGGCGAAGACGGAGGGATGTGAATACGTTTCGACGTCGGAGTGTCGTCGCAGTTGCTCCCATTCCGTGCGGTGACGGCATCTCAGAATGTGCGCCTGCGGCTCATGGCGGAAGGTTCTGGGAGTTCCGTGTCCACAATGTGTCCAGGAAGGAGAGGACTATCTCTGCCAAGCAGACTCCTAGTCACACTGTGAATTACACTGTCAGACTTCAACTTTCTTGCAGTGATGGTTGTAGTGTGGTGCCATGCAATGGACACAGGCACAACTCCAGTCAGTCCTCGCGGAGTTGCGAGCTCATCGCGGTGATACCACCTCCGTCGAAGTGAAACGAGCTACTGGAGGGGTTCCGCAAATGGCGGAAACGCTCTGCGGATTTGCCAATATGCCCGATGGTGGCGCAGCGATCCTCGGCGTCGATGAGGCTGGCGGCAATTTTGATGTTGTGGGGGTGGCAAACGCAGCAAAACTGGAGGCGGGCCTGGTTTCCATGACGCGGGAGCGCATTCGCCCCGAGCCGCATCTGGAGTTCCAGGAGTTCACGGTGTCTGGCAAGAAGGTGGTGGTTGCGCACATTGCCCCGTTGAGGATCGCAGACCGGCCTGCCTACGTCGGCGATCGCGCATATCTACGCCAAGCCGACGGCGACTACGCCATGCAGCCCCACGAGCTGCGCATGCTCGAGGTCGCCAAACTGCATGCTGACGAGCAGATCAACTATGACTTGGCCCCCGCACGAGGCCGGAGCAAGGCTGATCTGGCACCTGCGTTGGTTGATCGGTATATTGCCGCGGTCAGGCAGCAGGATCGGCGGCTACGGGACCGTTCCGACGAGCAGATTCTCCAGATGACCAATGTGCTGACATCGTCGGGGGAGCCGACGTTGGCTGGTCTGTATGCGCTCGGCGAGTACCCTCAAGGCCAGTACCCGGCATTGACGGTGACAGCCGCCATCCAGCTTGCGGGCGGGGAGGGGCAAGCGCGCACGAGTAATCTCCAAGACTTCACCGGCCCGGTTGCGGTACTGCTTGAAGACCTGATGGGGTGGGTCGAGCACAACCTCGACACTGTACGGCGGTATCGTGCTGATGGCCATATGGAGGCCGTCGCAGAATTACCGCTGAACGCTGTCCGGGAACTCATCGCCAATGCCCTAGTTCACCGCGATTTGGGGCCCAACACCTTGGGAGTCGGCAAGCAGATCCAGATTCGCCTGACCCCCCGACACCTGTTCATTCAAAGCCCTGGTGGACTTCGCGGGGTCTCGCTCGCGCAGCTGGAGAGCATCGAGCATGCGCAGGCGGCAGTGAATCAGCGGCTGTATCAGATCGCCAAACGTCTGACCACATCGGACAGTGCCTCGGTAATCGAAGGCGAAGGAGGAGGTATCCGGGAAGTCTTCCGCTCCGCCGAAGCTCGCGGCCTGCCCCGGCCCCAGCTCATCGACACTGGCGTTCAATTCAAGGCGCTGCTGTGGCGCCCTCGCGCCAATGAGCCTGCAGCTATTCCCGGCGCCGAACCGAAGGCAGTTGCAGTCACCGTTCCGCGGTCGAGTACTGCCCCCACACGCAACGAGGCCATCGTGCTGGACGCACTTCGCGACGGGGATCTGACGATCAACGAAATCCAAGAACGAACGAGCCTGAGCCTGGGCCAGATTCGCTATGCGCTCGCCCTCCCTCTGCAGGAGGGTTTGGTCCTCATGAATGGCAAACAAGGCGATCGGAGCACTCGATACCAGCTCACATAAAAAGCACAGTTCCCAAGACTGCAAACCACAGTATGACTAAGTAGCACTGTTATTCGCAGTCTGCGCTACAGAGTGCGAATAACACGGAATCATCGGGCAGTAGCCAAGGTCAGCTCTGCATATCGCACGCTTCTGCTCGGCATAGCCATCCTTCACCAACTGATTGATATCGGCATCGGACAACTCCACACCATAGAGAATCCAGATGGGTCCTGATCTCCTCAGTAGCATCCAAAAATCCTGACCCGAAGGGGCCAGAATTATGTAGTGGCGGAGGATGCGAGATTCGAACTCGCGATGGGTTGCCCCAAACCCGCTTTCCAAGCGAGCGCCATAGACCAACTAGGCGAATCCTCCATGCTCAATGAGCCTCATTAGGATAGCTAACGAACTCGTTGGCGGCAAACTTACGCTGGGAGAGTCGGTCCATCTCACTCATACATCATAAATTTTGTGAGGGGATCCCCCGTTTGCCTTTCGGCTGACGGGGGATCTTCGCGAATCGGGCCGAGAACCGGTAGAGTAGAGCCAAGCCTCCCGTGCGGCGGCACCCCACTGAACCCCCCCAGGGCCGGAAGGCAGCAAGGGCAGGTGAGCTCTACCGGGTGCGCGGGAGGCCCTTATTTTTCCTAAGCCTGGTCTAGCCGTCGAAATACCGGAACGCTCGCGTGAGAAAGCTCCTCGACGTAGCGGTAGCCACCCTCAGCAAAATCCTGGAGCTGGCGTAGCGTGCGAACCCGGTTCTGGATCGCCCACCCAGCGAACATTCCTCGGGCACGCTTCGCGCTAAACGACATCACCTTCCACTCGCCACGAGGATTACGATCCTCAAAACGCGGCGACAAAATGGGGACGTCGAGAGCCGCAAAATCGATGGCTGTGGCGTATTCGGCGCTGGCGCAGTTCAGCACCACCTCTGCGCCAGGCGACTCCGCCAGATCTTGGCGAAGTCGCGTCGTCAGCCGGTCGCGCCAGTAGCGGTAGAGGTCGTTGCCAGCAGGGTTACGTAGCTTGACCCCCATCTCCAGACGGTAGGGCTGAATCAGATCAAGAGGGCGTAACACCCCATACAGACCAGACAAGATCCGCAGGGTCTTCGTGGCCTCGGTGTAGTCCCGGCTATCAAAGCGTTCCAGTGCGTTGAGCCCCTGATAGACATCACCGGCAAAGGTCAGCAGCGCCGGACGAGCATTGGCTTGGGTAAAGGGGAACTCAAAATCTTGGTACCGCTGCGCATTAAGCACGCCCAGATCCTCAGAAATACGCATAAGTGAGCACAACTCAGCCGGGCTTTTCTCCTGCATCAGCGCGACCAACTCCGCTGTCTGGTCGAGGAACCGCGGTTGAGTCAGCGGCAGCCGAGGTAGCTGAGATTGCAGGTCGAGAGTCTTGGCTGGCGAGATCAGGATAAGCACGTCACTAGCCTAATCGGCTAGACAAGCGCTAGTGCCACCACGAAAGCAATAAGGAATACGACCTGGGTTAGCTCAATAACTGACCCGATGACGTCACCGGTAATCCCACCCAACCGCGCGACGATACGACGTCGCCACAACATCCCCGCACCAAGAGCGATAATGCCTGCCGCGCTTGCCGCCATCGCCCCCGCCCAGCTATCGACGCCATAACCAGCCACAGCCAAAAGCCCAAGAAGCACCAGCGACTCGATACCGAGCGCAACAGGGGTTGTAATGCCAGCAAAGTAGGAGCCAAAACCACCTGGGCGCGCGCACGGAACCCAGGTGCCCGTCGCCGCCATCGCTGCGAGCCGTCCGATTCCGGCCATTCCTGCCAGCGCGATGAGCCAGCGCCAGCCATAGAGCTGCGGGCTGAGCAATGCTGCAATTTCCAACAGCACCGCAAAGAGCAGCGCCGCTACCCCCATCGGGCCGATGTCGCTCTTTTTCATGATCTCCAGAGCGTCGCGGGCTTTGACCGTGGACGCAAGGCCATCGGCAGTGTCAGCGATACCGTCAAGATGCATGGCGCCGGTTGCCAGCACGAGCACCCCAATCCCCAGCACTGCCGCGAGCGGCTGCCCACCACCCAGCGCGACTATTCCCCATGAGAGTGCACCTGCTGTCGCGCCCAGTAGCAGCCCGAGCACCGGGAAAGCCCGCATTGCCGACGTCGCTACCCGACGGTCCAAGGTCGTGAGCGTGGGCGCTGGGATGATGCTGAACAGCCCTAATGCTGCCCCAAGAGCGCGTAGCGGTCCCATGTCACCCTTTCAACTTCTGGCCGATACCGACAGTGCATAGCCACACTTCATCGCAGGCCTGCGCAACCCTGGCATTAAGCCGGCCTAGTTCATCACGGTAAAGACGGCTGCCCGGATCGCCCGGCACAATGCCCGAACCAACCTCATTAGTGACTGCGACGACATGGCGCTGAGTCGCGGCAAAGGCTGCGACGAGTTCGTCAGTACGTTGGGTAAAATCCTGCTCCCAGCCGTCGTCATTGCTCCACGCGCCA
This sequence comes from Propionibacteriaceae bacterium, assembly GCA_051650245.1. Classification (GTDB taxonomy): domain Bacteria; phylum Actinomycetota; class Actinomycetes; order Propionibacteriales; family Propionibacteriaceae; genus JBOFIQ01. The sequence continues at coordinate 7,775 of JBOFIQ010000223.1, forward strand.
ACCTCGTCAAAGGTCCGGGCCAACCAGACCGCAAGGCAGTCCACGAGAACCGGCTCAGGATCGTTGCGGTGCAAAACCTCAGCAATGTCGAGAGTCTCAAGCGTGCGCCACGTGCTGGGCCGTCGCGCTTGATGAAGGAGCACGCGCTGTTCCCACTCGGGGTCGTCAAGATTGCGTTGCGACGTCGCAACATAGTCGACGATCGGGGCAGCGACGAATTGCTCGGCCAGCACAGATTTACCCGAACGAGCCCCACCGGTGACGAGAACAGCGCGACGCATGACTTAATCCTCGCGCCCGTCAACCCCGGCTGAGCTGAAAGTAGCCATCGAGAATACGCGGGCCGCCATCTGCACGATAGGCAGCGCTACCGCAGCCCCGCCGCCTTCACCCAAACGCATACCGAGCGAGACTAGCGGCGTCAGCCCAAGCCCTTCCAACGCGCGCCCAATGCCCTGCTCGGCGCCGTTGTGCCCAGCAATCCACGACGAGGTCGCTGCCGGGCAGAGCGCATGAGCGACTAACGCTGCCGAGCAGCAGATCACGCCATCGAGAATGACAGGGACACGGTGCGCGGCAGCCGCCAGGAGGAGGCCAACCATCGCGGCGTGCTCATAGCCACCAACCCCTGCCAACGCCCCGAGCGGATCGGCAGCGTGCGCCTGATTGCGGGCAATAGCGTCATCGACGACCTGTTGCTTGCGGGCATACATGTCATCGAGGGCACCTGCGCCGCGTCCTGTCGTTTCGCTGGCAGACCGCCCAGTAAAGACGCTGATGAGTGCCGCTGCAGCCGTGGTATTACCGATACCGATTTCACCAGGGATGAGGATGTCGTAGCCCTCAGCGATCGCATTCTTAGCCGCTTCTACGCCGACGCCAATCGCGGTCAGCACTTGCTCACGCGACATTGCCGGGCCTGTGAGCATGTCCGCAGTGCCTGCTGAAATACGTCGGTCAATAATGCCGGAGTCAGCCGGAAGTGGGGTGAGCATTCCCAGGTCGGTGAGCTGGACATCGACATTGCACTGAGCGCCAAGGACGTTCACCGAGGCTCCGCCGTGCAGTATGTTGATCGCCATCTGCACCGTCACTTCTTGGGGCCACGGTGAAACTTTATGGACCTGAACCCCATGATCTGCGACGAAGATGCATGCGCGTGCCTTCGCCGGGATATGCGGGGGGCATTCGCGGTAGATCGCGCAGAGCTGGTTACCGACGAGTTCCAACTGCCCGAGCGAGCCTTCGGGCTTGGTCAGGTCGAGCTGGAACTCAACCGCTCGTGCGCGCCAGCTTTCATCGGCCGGCTCGATGCTGGCGATGAGGGCGTCAAGATCAGCGTGGGTATAGGTCATGCGAGGGGTTCCTTTCGGGTCAAGCAGGTCAGAGCCGCAATAAAACGATCAGTAACTTCAGGGGTGCGTACAGCGACGCGAATCCAGGTGGGGCCAAGCCCAGGGAAAGAGTCACAACGTCGCACCGCAAAGCCTTGGCGCAGCAATGGCTCGCGCAAACTGTGCGGGGACATAGACGACGTATCGATGAGAACAAAGGGGGCGCGTGGGCGAGCGACGAAAGCAATCCCGTGCGCAGTAAGAGCGTCGGTGAGGGCTCGTCGTTGTTCGCTAAGCGACAAGGTCCAGGCAGTCGCCTCATCGAGGGCTTCAGGGGTCGAGCAGGCTCTCATCGCGACGCTGGCAGGCGTCGAGACGGACCAGGCTGTCTGGACCGCCGCTAATCTGGCAATCAGCGCTGGATCGCCCACGACATAGCCTGCGCGGATACCCGGGATGCCCCACGTCTTGGTCAGTGAACGGGTGACGAGGATGCCCTCCATCGACGGCCCGATCAAGGATTCCGGCTCTCCTGGAATTGCGTCCATAAATGCCTCATCAACGACGAGGATACGTCCGGGGCGACGTAACTGGAGTAGCGCTTCGCGGGTATGGAGTACAGAGGTCGGGTTCGTCGGATTGCCGATGAAGACCATGTCATATGCGTTCTCGACACGTTCTGGGGAGAGCACGAAGCCTTCGTGGGCTTTGAGCAGATGGCGCGCAGGCGTGCAACCAGCGGCCCGTAATGCTAGTTCTGGTTCGGTGAATTGCGGGTGCACGATGAGCGGTTTCTTGGGGTGCAAAGCCTGCGCGATGAGGGTGAAGGCTTCCGCCCCGCCAGCCGTTGGGAGCACCATCGTCGCGGGAACCTGATGACGCTGGGCGAGCGCAGCCTGGGCTAGCTCAGGATCTGGGTAGGCGGCGATGTCATTCAAGGAACGTTGGAGCGCAGTTCGCAGCCAAGCTGGGGGACCATCCTCACGGACATTGACGGAAAGATTCGTCAGCCCCTCCACAACGTCGCGATCACCATGATGGTCAATGCCTACGCCGGTGGGGTTGGGCTGAGCGATGAGCGGCTCAGGTATCTGCGTGCCTTGGAACTCGCAAGCAGCGTCAGCGAGCCGTTGCGCAAAGGCGGGGTAACCAGCCCAATGCACATGCTGGTAGCTGGCGTGAAGGTGCTGGCCTTGGGCCCAACCCTCGGTCAGTGTGCCAAGGTTCCAGGCGGGGACGGCCTGGCCCGAGTCGCCTTCGACAACCGTGCGGTGGAACTCGTGGGCACGCACAGCTTCACCGGCGCGGGTGACGAGCGAATCAGCCAATGCCACCGGCTCGTGGTAGCGCAGCGTCAGACGGGGCGCCATCCGGGCTTCAAGCGGGAGCACGTCAGCCATGGGGATACCGTCGAGACTACGGCAGAGGTAGAGCAGGCCAGCACATTCGGCAACCGTGGGCAGACCAGCGGCAATCGCACGCTTGATTGAGGCGCGCAGATTGACATTGGCGGCGAGCTCAGTGGCATAGATTTCAGGGAATCCACCACCGAGATAAAGGCCAGCGACATCGTGGGGTAATTCCTGATCGAGCAGGGGATTGATACTGACGACCTCACAGCCTGCCGCTTCGAGGAGTTCAGTATTTTCGGGGTAGCGGAAGGTGAATGCCGCACCGGTGGCGACAGCAATCCGAGGCCGTCCAGTAACTGGGGTGACGACGTCGCGGGGGTTCCATGGCTCGACCTGGAGTTCTGGGGCAGCCTGGGCTAAGGCCAGCACCCGATCCAAATTGACATGGTCGGCTACGACGCGGCCAGCGGCGCTCACCGCAGCCTGAGCCGCAGCGCGTTCAGCGGCTGGGACTAAACCGAGGTGGCGTGAGGGCAGGCCCAACTCGCCATGTCGCGGAATCGCGCCCAGCAACTCCAAACCCACATCGCCGAGTGCTTCCTCTAACTCGGCGCGGACGCGCTCACTGCTGATGAAGTTGCCGATGACACCAGCAATCTGAAGCCGATTATCGAAAGTCGCAAGTCCGTGGGCCAACGCCGCCGAAGTCCGCGACGTATGAGAACCGTCGACAATAAGAATAACGGGGGCCTGTAGCGCCTGCGCGACATGGGCAGTTGAGCCAAAACCACGGGTGCCGATACGGCCATCGAAGAGCCCCATGACGCCCTCAATCACCGCAATATCAGCCGGGTCGGGGGAGAGCATGCCATGAGCGAATAGCGGGCCAAGATGGGCTTCGCTGGTCAGATGGGGGTCAAGATTACGTCCGGGTCGGCCAGTGGCGAGCTCGTGGAAGCTCGGGTCAATGTAATCCGGCCCGATCTTGAACCCTTGGACGACCTGGCCCGCATCGCGCAGCGCCGCCATCAACCCCATGCTGAGGGTTGTTTTCCCACTCGATGAACCAGTGGCTGACAAGGTAATACGTGCTGTGTGCATCACCACTCGATTCCTGCCTGGCCCTTTTCGCCACGCTCAAAGGGGTGAGTAATGACCTGCATCGAGGTTGCTAGATCGCACGCATCAAGCAAGGCCTGGGGCGCGCGTCGCCCAGTAATAACGACGTGACCCAGAGGGCGTGCCGCCAAAACAGCGAGGACCTCATCGAGATCAATCCACCCGTTGTCGAGGCAGTAGGTGAACTCATCAAGAATGTAGAACTGGTGGGCGCCATTAGCGATCAATTCAGCGACGTGAGACCAGCCTTCACGAGCGCGCTCAGCAGGGTCAGAGCTGGCGGTGGAGCGTAGCCACGTCCAGCCGGTGCCCATGATTTCCCAGGTGATCGGACCGCCTGCGCCGGTGTCGAGATGGAGTTGGTTGAGCGCACGGTAGGCCGCTTCTTCGCCGACATGCCATTTGCCCGATTTGATGAATTGGAAGACGCCAATTGACCAGCCCTGGTTCCAGGCCCGTAAACCCATGCCGAAAGCGGCCGTGGTCTTGCCTTTGCCCTCGCCGGTATTGACGATAAGGCGGGGCTTCAGACGTAGATCGCGGGTGCTGGCCTCAGCACGTTGTGGGGGGACGCCTTGCATTAGCAACCTGCTTTCGCGAGTGCGAGTAGTGCATCAAGATCAAGATGTTCTTCGACGGCATCTGCGAGCCGTTCGATCATCGCCTCCCGGCGGGCGGCATAGCCTAAGGCCCCCGGCGTTGGCCGCCACGGATGCCCAATACGGGTGGCGATTTCGGTCAGCCAAGCTCGCCGGAAATCGTCGCCTTCGAGCGCTCCGTGCCACATTGTGCCGAAGGTGGAATCTTGTTCAACTCCGTCAAGGAAAGTGGTAGCAGAATCGTCGGCAACACAGATCCCGTGGTGGATTTCGTATCCATCGACGTCGACGTCATGCCAGCGACCGCGCGGGCGGCCCAAGATCTTGTCTGCGCCAAAGGTCACCTCAACAGGCAGCAAGCCCAATCCGGGCACTGGGCCACCGGTATGGGATTCCACATCGTCATGAATGACGCGAGCCAACATCTGATACCCGCCGCAGATCCCCAAGATCGGGCGCTTAGCGTGGTGGCGCTCGACCAGCGCTTCCCCGATACCGCGCTCGCGCAGCCAGGCGAGATCACTCACGGTGGAGCGCGAGCCAGGAACTACGACGAGATCAGCAGCGCGACACACCTCAGCGTCGGTGGTGACCACAACGGTCACACTCGGTTCTGCTGCCAGCGCATCGACGTCGGTGGCATTGGAAATACGGGGTAGATCAATCACTGCGATCGTCAGCGTGCCAGCGGAACTGGTCTGCTCATTGCGCCAGCGGCCCACTTCGAGGGCATCTTCACCATCAAGCCAGACGTCATGGAGGAAGGGCAAAACACCAAAGTTCGTCATGCCGGTGCGTTCGGTGATCGTTGCCAAGCCCGGCTTAAGAATCTCCTCATCGCCGCGGAACTTGTTGATGATGTAGCCCTTAAGTAGTGCTTGGTCGGCTTCGCTCACGATGCCCCAGGTGCCAAAGAGCGAGGCCAAGATACCGCCGCGATCAATATCTCCCACAAGCACAACCGGGAGACCAAACTGCGTTGCCAGGCCAAAGTTCACGTAATCGCCAGCGCGCAGATTGATCTCTGCTGGCGAGCCAGCCCCTTCACAGACCACGAGTTCGTGGGCGCTCGACAACTCTTCGTAGGCGGCATAGGCGCCTTCGGCAAGGTGACGTCGTCCGGTGGCGTACTGGCCGGATTCCAGCACCCCATCAGGCTTCCCGCGCAAGACGACGAAACTGCGTCGGTCAGTGCCAGGTTTCAGTAAGACCGGGTTCATCGCTGACGTGGCTTCCACCTGAGCGCCTTGAGCCTGGAGGTATTGAGCGCGCCCGATTTCGGCGCCATCACGACACACCATCGAGTTATTGCTCATGTTTTGTGATTTGAAGGGAACCACATCGATTCCGCGACGTCGAAATGCGCGACATAGCCCAACGCAGACGAGGGATTTCCCCGCGTCAGAGGAAGTACCGGCAATGAGAATGCCCGTCATCGGGGTGCCTTTCGTGAGGTCCAGATAGCTCGGGTCGCGGCAGCGATCCCAACTGCGGTGAAAGAAATGGCGCCAACAAGTGTGGCGGCGTCGCGGGCGTGCTTTGAGCTGGGGGCGGGGCCATCGCCAAGCAGGCCACGATCCTCAGCTCGACCTCCCGGGTAGACGTTATGTCCACCAAGGTGTACCCCGAGTGTGCCAGCGAATGCAGCTTCGCACCAGCCACCGTTAGGGCTGGGATGATTGCGGGCGTCGCGGCACATGATCTGCCAAGCGCGACGACGATCACCGCCGACGAGGGGAGCCAGCAGGCAGGCCAGCGCGCCGGTCAGACGGGCAGGCACGTAATCGAGGAGATCATCGAGGTGAGCGGCAGCCCAGCCGAAGTTTTCGTAGCGCTCATTGTGGTGGCCGATCATGGCGTCCAAAGTATTGGCGCCTCGGTGGACAAGAATGCCGGGGATACCGGCAAGCGTGCCCCAGAACACACTGGCGATCACAGAATCAGCAGTGTTTTCGGCTAATGATTCGATAGTGGCGCGGGCTAGCTCAGGTTCGTCGAGAGCGTCAGCAAGGCGGCCGCACAGGTGCGGTAGGCGGGCACGCGCACCGGGAAGATCACCGGCATCGAGGGCATCGGCCATCATGCGGCCCTCATCGGCAAGGCTGTGCGCGCCGATGGCAGCCCAGGTGACGGCTGCGGTACTGAGGACACGAGCCACGGGGTGCTCGCGGGTGATCTTCTCAGCGGCTACGCCAGCAATGGCGAGTGGAATCAGACTAAGCGCGACGTGGCGAACCCCAGCCGGTCGAGAGTCGGCGTAACTATGCTTTTCAAGGGCTATTGCCGCGCTACCACACCAGGCAACAGGATGCCAACGGTTCGGGGGGTCTCCCATCACAGCATCTGCAACGATGCCAGCCAGCAGGCCAAGGCCGCGAGGGTCAAGCAGCGTCATGGGACGTCCTTATTCCAGGGCGAAGAACCGATCAGGACCCCCTGAGCGCTCCTCCGTCGAGAGCTAACGAGTGCCAACCGTGCAGGCGACCGGACTTAGCCATGGGGCATTACCGTTGCGGGACAGCGTCGGATTTGCACCGACTTCGCTGCTGCGATTGGGCCGATAATTCAGCGCTTCGACATTAGCACGCAGATTATGTGGCCATTCTGACAAGGCAGGTGACAAGATTCGCGCCGATTGTCAGTGCGAGCAACTAGGCTCAGTGGTGTGACTGAGGACCTGTTCAATGACGACGAGCGCGATGATGAGTTCGACGACGGCTATGACATGGACGGCCCGGGGCTATTCGATATCCCCGAAGAGCCTGAGGTGCTAGCCGAGCCCGCACCTTCGGTGAGCGCGCCTGCGCACTCACAGCGCCCGGAGCGGACTACGCCAGTGAGTAACCCCACTGCGCCGCTAGCGCTCTACCGCCGCTACCGGCCAGACACCTTCGATGGTCTGATCGGGCAAGACCATGTGACGCTACCTTTGCGTCGCGCGCTCGATAACAATCGGGTCAATCACGCGTATCTGTTTAGCGGCCCGCGCGGGTGTGGCAAAACGACGTCGGCACGAATCTTGGCGCGCTGCTTGAACTGTGAGCAAGGGCCTACCTCAACGCCATGTGGTGTCTGCCAGTCATGTCGCGATCTAGCTCGTGGCGGTCCTGGTTCTATCGACGTGATCGAGATGGACGCGGCTTCGCATGGCGGTGTTGATGATGCTCGTGATCTTCGTGAGCGTGCATTCTTCGCTCCAGTCCATTCGCGCTACAAGATTTACATCGTTGATGAGGCCCATCAGGTCACCAATGCTGGTTTCAACGCGCTGCTCAAGTTGGTGGAGGAGCCACCGCCGCATGTGAAGTTCATCTTTGCCACCACCGAACCAGAAAAGGTCATTGGCACGATTCGTAGCCGGACCCATCACTACCCATTCCGCCTGGTACCTCCGAAAACACTGCAGAACTATCTCGATACGTTGTGCCAGGCCGAGGGCATTGCGGTGGAGCCAGCAGTCTTGCCGCTCGTAGTACGTGCAGGCGCAGGTTCAGTGCGTGATTCCTTGTCGGTTTTGGACCAGTTACTTGGTGGCGCAGCGGAGACAGGCGTTTCGTATGCGCAGGCCACCGGGCTGCTCGGGTTCACCCCTGACGCTTTGCTTGATGAGATCGTCGATGCTTTTGCTGCTGGGGATTCTGCAGGAGTCTTTGGTTCAATCGACAAGGTCATGGAGACCGGTCAAGACCCCCGCCGCTTTGCTGAAGATTTACTTCGGCGGTTGCGTGATCTCGTCGTCGTGGCAGCAGTGCCCGATGCCATGGCAACTGGCTTGATCGACGTTGCTGACGACCAAGCGCAGCGATTGACTATCCAAGCGCAAGGCCTTGGTTTGGGTGAGCTCACGCGGGCTGCTGATGTTATCGGTCAAGGCATTACTGAGATGCGTGGAACGACTGCGCCGCGATTGCAGTTGGAATTGATGTGCGCGCGGGTGCTGTTGCCGGGTGCTGATCTTGATGAGCGTGGGATTCACGCGCGGATAGATCGGTTGGAGCGTCGGCTGGATATGACTCCGGCTGCTACGACGTCGCGCCCAGATATGCCATCGGCCTCCGTCTTTGCGCCGCCACCGCCGAATCCAGAGTGGCAGCGGCCAATGCCCAACCCGGTCGTGGAAGTTCCGGCTGCGGTAACGCCAGAGCCGAAACAGCAGCCGGTTGTTGCTACGCCACAGCCTGTTCCGGTGCAGCAGCCTGAGACTGCTGTGGTCGCTCCACCAGAAGTGGCAGCGTCAGAACCAGAATCAGCACCTACAGTGGCTGAGTCGGCTGAACTACCGGCTACTCCTGTGGCAGAGGCACCACCGAGTGCCTGGATCGCTGCGGCTGAAGCTGAGCCAACGATCCAGATTCGTCAGCCAGAGCGTCAGGAGCCTGCTCCGGTTGCTACTCCCGAGCCAGCCGCTGTGACTGATCCGGCAGCGTCAAGTGCCAGCCCGATCTCGACGGTTGAGTTACGTCGGGTATGGCCGACTGTTCTTGAGGATGTGAAGGGGCGTAAGCGTTTTACCTGGATCATGTTGAGCCAGAATGCCCAAGTTCATAGCGTCGAGGACGGGGTCTTGACGTTGGCATTTAGGAATATCGGCGCGAAGGAATCATGGAGCCGAGGTGGGAATGAAGATTTCTTGAAGGCCGCACTCGATAGCAGCCTTGGCGTGGACCTTCGCGTGGAAGCGATTGTTGACGAGAACGTACCGGCAGCCGCTCCGGCTCCGGCCGCAGTCGCAGCAACACCGCCGCAGCCCGCTGCGTCGGTGGAGCCTGTAGGGGCAGAACCCCAGGCTTATAGTTATGCCAATCCACGGCCACGTGAGCAAGAACCAGAACGCCCTGCGACGCTACCGGCAGAGCAAGTTGCAGGGCTGGCCCAAGCCGCTCGTGACGCAATTAAACCAACGGCAGTAGGCCCGGTTGCTCGCACGCAAGAGCCTATCGATGAACCAGAAAATGCAGATCCCAGCGATCCTGACGTGGATGTGGCAGTATCGTCCGATCAGTTACTACGCACGCAACTGGGTGCAACACTCATCAGCGAAGAGGATGCTTAGGAGAAATCATGACGCAGAACCCGTTCCCAGGCGAGATGCCCGATCTTTCCGGCGTCGATATGGGCGGCCTTTTGGCTCAAGCCCAAGCGATGCAGCAGCAGCTTGCCAATGCCGAGGCAGAGCTTGAAACCAAGACCTTCACTGGCTGTGCCGGTGGCGATCTGGTGGAAGCAACAGTCAACGGTGCGGGTGAACTCCTCCAGGTTGTGTTCAAGCCCGAAGCCTGCGACCCAGAAGATACTGAGTCCATGGGTGATCTTGTGGTGGCAGCGGTGCATGCAGCACAGCACCAACGCAATGTCGCGGCACAGGCCACATTGAGCCCATTCACACAGATAGCGTCGCAAATATCTGATGGTCTTGGCGGCTTCGTTTTCTAAGGTAGATACGTGTTTGAAGGTCCGGTTCAGGAACTCATTGACGAGCTAGGGCGGCTCCCCGGGATTGGTCCCAAGAGCGCCCAGCGCGTTGCCTTTTTCCTGCTGAATGAAGCTCCTGAGGATGTTCAGCGACTTGCTGACGTGCTCGTTCGAGTGACGCAGCAGGCAAAGTTTTGCTCGACGTGTGGCAACCTCTCCGAAGATGACATCTGTCGGATCTGTCGTGATCCTCGCCGCGAGGCAATGTCGATCTGCGTCGTAGAAGAGGTGAAAGACGTCGCAGCGATTGAGCGCACCCATGAGTTCAAGGGCACGTATCACGTCTTGGGTGGGGCGATCTCTCCCATTGATGGCATCGGGCCGTCTGATCTCCGCGTCCGCGAACTGTGCCAGCGACTAGCCGATGGCACAGTGCAAGAGGTCATCTTGGCAACGGACCCCAACCTTGAAGGTGAAGCTACGGCGACGTATCTGGCGCGCTTACTTAACCCGATGGGTGTCACGGTGACGCGGTTGGCATCGGGTTTGCCCGTCGGTGGCGATTTGGAATACGCCGACGATGTAACGCTGGGCCGGGCACTGAGTGGCCGTCGCACTATTGGGAGCTAAGACCTGGCTTGACGTGCGGGGTTATGCCTAGCTGAGGAAGATCCCCGCGAGCGAAGCGAGAATACAGGCTGCGATTGCGCCCCACTGCACGAGCGTCCGGTTTTTCTTAGGCGCATAGGTGATGATCGCGGTGAGCGCTAGCCCACCAAGGAAACCGCCCAGGTGTCCTTGCCACGAAATGCCGGAGGCGCCTAGCACGGTGACGATGGCATTGACTCCCAGCCAAATCAGCACGGAGCGGAGATCGCCACCGCGCTTATATACGATGATGAGGAGCGCTGCCATGAGCCCGAAGATCGCTCCCGAGGCGCCCAACGTCCAGCTCGATGACAGCCAGGAAACGAGCAGTGCTCCAGTGATGGCTGAACCGAGATAGACCGCGAGGAATCGAGCGCGTCCCAGCATAGATTCGACGACTGGGCCAAGCTGGTAGAGAGCAATCATGTTGAAGGCGATATGCCAGATCTCGACGTGGGTGAAAGCTGCCGTGATGACCTGCCACGGTGCGCCATTGTGAACGCCGGGGAACCACTGCCCGCCCACGCTTTGGCACATCGATCCGCTGCGGGGCCAGTAGCGGGTCATATCGGTACAGATCCCGTTATTACTTTGGGCTAGGTGATAAATCCAGGGGCTGTTCTTCCATCCCGTCATGATGATGAGCAGCCACACCGCGACATTGATCCCGATGAGGATCAGCGACGTGAGGCGGGGGTCTTTTGACGGTGTACCGCCAAAAGGTGAGGTGGTGCGTCGTGTCGTGCGGATACCCTCAGCAACGCAGGCAGGGCAGTGAAAGCCCACTGGTGCTGATGCCATGCATGCGGTGCAGATTGGGCGATCGCAGCGCTGGCAGGAGACGACGGCCTCCGTCCCCGGATGGCGGTAGCACTGCGCTGGGGCGTAGTTCGAG
>JBOFIQ010000224.1:0-2322 GCA_051650245.1 Propionibacteriaceae bacterium
CGGAGTCTCCATGGTGTTGATGTACTTGGCTGGCATCCGGTCATCATCGAGAATACGACGGGCACCGAATCCGATTACTTGCTTTGCCGAATCACGAATCGGCCAGAGCACTCGCCCTTGGAAGAAATCCCAACCGCCAGTACGAGTCAGCGATGCCTTGATCAATTCAGCCTCGCTAAAGCCCTTACCCATGAGATAGCGGGTCAGTTCACGTCCACCTTGAGGCGCCCAGCCACAACCAAAGTGGACCGCAGCCTGTGGCTTGAAACCACGAGCTGCAAACATGTCTCGCCCTGGCTCTGCTTCGGGACGTGAAACCAGCGCGTTAGCGTAGAACTCTTGGGCAAGACGATTGGCTTCCAAGACTCGCTGACGCAATCCTGGTTCTGCCCGTTGGCTAAGACCTGTTTCCTCGGTGTAGCGCAGTTGCACTCCCGTTCGATCTGCAAGATGCTCAATGGCCTCCGCAAAAGACAAGTTATTGAGCTTTTGCAAGAACGCGATGGCATCGCCACCCTCACCGCAACCGAAACAGTGATAGAAACCTCGTGCTGGATTCACATGAAAACTTGGGGTCTTCTCGTCATGGAATGGGCATAAGCCCTTGAGCGAGCCGCCGCCTGCTGTCTTGAGCGCAACGAACGCACCGACAACGTCTTCAATGCGTGCGCGCTCGCGGACTGTCTGAATGTCCTCATCGAGAATCCTAGGCGCCATGCAGGTGATCTTACGCGACGCGCAACAATAGAGGGGTGACTGTTGAACCGACATGGTGGCTCGCGTTAGCCATCGCACTGCTGCTACTGGTGACAGTACTGCTCAATGCCTGGGCCAAAATTGGTACTGCCCACGATGCTCTGATCGCTGCGCTACGCGCTGCGATTCAGTTGGCTGCGGTGAGTTTCATCATCGCCATCGTGATCAAAAATATCTGGCTTTCCCTTGCCATGGCCTTGGTGATGTTTGCCGTCGCTACCTGGACCACCGCAAAACGCACCGGCACAACCTCATCGCTCCCCTGGGTCGCGGTCGCCGTTTTGTCTGGGGTTATCCCCGTGCTCGCGATTGTCTTTAGTTCACGCGTCGTACCCTTTGCTGGAATCAGCATCATCCCTATCGCTGGCATCGTGATTGGCAACATGATGACGGCACATACGTTGCTCGGGCGACGTGTTTTTTCCACATTGCGTTCCAGCGTCGGCACCTACGAAGCAGGTCTTTCCATCGGATTGCCTCGTTCTGCAGCTATCCATCTCATTACGCAGCCACTCATGCGCGAAGCGCTCATCCCCAACCTCGATCAAACTCGCACTGTGGGCCTTGTCACCTTGCCTGGAGCTTTCATCGGCGTGCTCCTTGGCGGCGGCTCCGCAATCCAAGCAAGTGCGGCGCAGCTCCTCGTTCTTGTCATGATCATGTGTGGCCAGACCATCGTCGTCGTCGTTGCTGAGCAGCTCATCCGACTCGGGCTCATCATGCCCACAGATCTGCGGACCAAGCTGATCCCCTAGCGATCAGGCACCGCGTCCGATCCCCTGCGGCAACCGTTCAGGGTCCCACCCCAGGAGTTCCTCGGCCCGCTCGAAAGCGAAACGGTCTGTCATTCCACCGACGTAGGTCACAGCGCTATGCACCAGATCTTCTTCAGGAGTGAAGGATGGCAGTTGCGTGGGATGGTCCAGATAGAACTCCACAAGTTCTCGTAGCACCTTGATCACAGTTTCAGCTTGAGCCAAGGAATCTGGACGAATATAGATCTGCTCGTAATTGAACCGCCGTAAGGTTGCCAAAGCGTTAGCCGTCACCGGGTCCATTCCGATCACACCACGCTCACGAACTGTGGCCAAAATGGCGTGGATAAAGGTCGTCAGCATCTCGCGCTGCGTGGTGCCAGCAACCTGTGCGACCTCTGCTGGAAGATCGTGTCCTGACACCACCCCGACCGCAGCCGCGTCAGCAAAGTCATGGCAGCAATATGCAATCCGGTCTGCCCACGACACGATCTCACCTTCGAGTGTCGCAGGTGTCGGCAAAGACCAGGAATGATGCCGGATTCCGTCAAGGGTTTCTGCGCACAGATTCAATGGGGTCAAGGTCACATCAGCACCCCAGAGCGCATGATCAAAACCTCCAGGAATGAACTGGTCGAAGGCTTCCTCTGAGGCATGTCCCCCAGGCCCATGACCGCAGTCATGGCCCAAGGCGATAGCTTCGGTGAGCGTCGTATTTACCCCAATTCCCGACGCAATGGATAGCGCGACCTGTGCGACCTCTAGTGCGTGGGTCAGGCGGGTGCGCTGGTGGTCACGCGGGTAGACCACA
>JBOFIQ010000225.1:0-3239 GCA_051650245.1 Propionibacteriaceae bacterium
GCGTCGATCACGGTCTGCTCATCCACATCTGGCGGGAAGGTCAGTGTTGCTCGAACCTTTCCTTGGATCTGGACGACGATGGTGATTTCATCAGCAACGAGTAGGGATTCGTCAGCAACGAGCCAACTGGCATTCGCCACGCTTGGTGCATGACCAAGCAGCTCCCACATGTCCTCTGCCAAGTAAGGCGCAGTCAAACTGAGGAAGATTGCGGTGGTCTCAGCAGCTTCACGGACTGCCGGATCAGCGGCAAGGCCAGCGTCGATAGCCTTACGGATCGCATTCGTCAGCTCCATAATGCGCGCGACCACCACGTTGAAACGTCCAGACTCAATGAGCTGGCTCACCTCAGCAATGGTCTTGTGCGTGATCCGCCGCAGCTCTTTATCACCCTCAGCAGCCACAGCACCCGGCTCTGATGCCACCTCGGTGGCAATACGATAGGCCCGCTGCAAGAACTTCAAGGTCGAGCCCGGCGACACATCGGCCCAGTCAATATCTTCATCTGGCGGGCCTGCAAAAACGATGGTGGTACGAACTGCATCAACACCAAACTCATCGATCTGCTTACCCAGATCAACGCCGTTACCCAGCGACTTCGACATCGCCTTGCCTTCGTTGATGACTTGGCCTTGGTTCATGAGACGTAGCGCAAACTCATCAAAGTCGATGAGCCCCATGTCCTTGCACACCTTGGTGAAGAAACGGCTAAAGATCAGGTGCCCCGTGGCATGCTCGACACCGCCCATGTACTGCGCAATCGGAAGCCACCGCTTGGCCGCTTCAGGATCGAACGGACCATCAGTGTAGTGCGGCGAGGGGTAACGCAGCATGTACCACGACGAATCCACGAAGGTGTCCATCGTGTCAGTGTCTCGCTGTGCCGAACCGCCACACTGTGGGCAGTCGACCTGCTTCCACTCCTCAGCGGTTGCTAGCGGCGACTCACCCTTGGGCAGTAGCGCGGCGCCCCGGAGATCAGGAAGCTCAACCGGCAACTGATCCTCAGGTACCGGAACCACGCCACAGGCCGGGCAATGGATCATAGGAATTGGGCAGCCCCAGAAGCGCTGACGCGAAACCAGCCAGTCACGCAGACGATAGGTGATGGTCTTTTCGCCAGTACCAGCGGCCTCCAGCTCGCCACAGATCTGGCTGATGCCCTCGGCCTTCTTCGTCAAGCCCGTCAGAGAGCCAGAGTTCACGTAGGTACCGTCACCGGCTGCAGGAACACCCGAGATCGCAGGATCATCTTGGCCGTTATCGATGACTACCCGAATCGGAAGTCCAAAGGTCTGAGCAAACTCAAGATCACGCTGGTCATGGGCAGGAACTGCCATGATCGCGCCCGTGCCATATTCAGACAAGACATAGTCAGCGGCCCACACCGGGATTGACTCCCCCGTTACCGGGTTCGTTGCTGTGATGCCGAGATCAACACCAGTCTTCTTATGATCGGTAGCTTGACGCTCAATCTCGGTCTGCTTCTTGACTTCCTCGCGGTATGACTCGAATGTCGCACGGGCAGCAGGTGCCACGAGCTCTTCTGCAAGGTCGGAATCTGGTGCGACGACAAGGAAAGTCACACCATGGAGTGTGTCTGGGCGCGTAGTGAAGACCTGAATTGGCTCTGCACGTCCAGCAACTGCGAAACGCACATATGCACCTTCAGAACGGCCAATCCAGTTGCGCTGCATTGCGAGCACACGATCTGGCCAACCGCCTTCTAGCTGCGACATATCATCGAGCAAACGCTGAGCGTATTGCGTGATCTTGAAGTACCACTGCATGAGTTTGCGCTTGGTGACTAGGCTGCCGCAACGCTCACACTTGCCGTCTTTGACCTGCTCATTAGCCAACACCGTTTGATCGGTCGGGCACCAGTTCACATAGGAGTCTTTGAGATAAGCCAGACCACGCTCGTAGAACTTGAGGAAGAACCACTGCGTCCAACGGTAGTACTCGACATCGGAGGTATGCAGCCGCGAGCGCCAGTCGAAACTGATGCCATAGCGACGAAACGAGGCCGCTTGGGTCTCGATATTGGCATAGGTCCACTCCGCCGGATGCGCATTACGCTTGATCGCTGCGTTCTCCGCTGGCAAGCCGAAGGAGTCCCAGCCAACTGGATGCAAGACATCAAAGCCTTTGAGTCGAAGATAGCGCGAGTAGACATCATTGATCGCCCACGCCTCGCCATGACCCATGTGCAAGTCACCTGACGGGTAGGCAAACATGTCCAAGACATAGCGACGCGGCTTGGAGCCATCATCGCACGCATTGAAGGTGCCGTTCTCAGCCCAATACTGCTGCCAGCGCTCCTGCGCGGCAATCGCGTCGTAGCGACGCGGTTCATTTTGCATTTCGACCACGTCTTACTCTATCGCGAACTAGCCCTTGCACTCTCTTTTGTTCAGGCACAGCGCCGAACTAACTCATTCCACATCGACGGTGGGACCAGATTCGACGAAATATCTTCCAAAATCTTCAGTAGCGCAGTTTCCGGCGCAATCTCATACAGACGGTCCATCACGATATTCATAAGGGCCCCATTGCCCGAGACCCAGGCAGCTAACCCGAGCTCACCTAGCGGTGCGCCAAGATAGCGTGGCACACAGTGCTCTACGACACGGGACCAGAGCCCAACAAGAGCTGCGGCATTCTCTGAGTTCAAGAAAGTTGTGGCAACATCACGCACCAGTGGATCGGCCACAAGAACAGCCAATCGTGCACACTCGGCCGGGCTCACTGCCTGTGCAGCGATGCTGCTCTGACTCAAGAACTCATGTACTGCACTTTGCCGCTGCCCTAGTGATTCTGTCGAACTTACTGCAATCGCCTGTGCAAAAGCATCTGTCAGCTCTACCTCAGGACGCGAGGTAATACGATCTGCAAGTGCTGCCCGAGTCGCCACTTTGCTCATGCCTGCAAATACCGCTTCAGCAGCAACTGCCGACCCCGAGCTATCCCATGGGTAGCCCTCGTCAGGACAAAACTCACCATCGACACAGAGCAAGGACCACCACCGCTTCGGTGTTGCATATACCGCGTCCAAGACCAGACGACCGCACTCAGTAAGCACCTGTGACAGCGCTCGTTCTGCATCTTCCCGGTTTGCACACATTGCGACAGCACAGACAGCACTTGCTCCTGTCCGTAGGCGTTGCGCTCGGATCGTTGCACGCAACTCATCTGGGTGATGCCCAGCGACGATATCCATCCGCGCCGTCAGCACAATA
>JBOFIQ010000226.1:0-5845 GCA_051650245.1 Propionibacteriaceae bacterium
TATCGTGCAATGCCAAGTGCCCCAGGAGCCGAGTGGCCCGGTTCACCCCTACCAGCAGCACCCCGGTAGCCATAGGGTCGAGCGTGCCAGCATGCCCTACTTTGCGGGTATGGCAAATCCGGCGCATCCGGCCAACAACGCCATGGGAAGAAATCCCACCCGGCTTATCAACGATGACGAGCCCGCTGGGAAGCACCGTAGCCTGGTCACTCACTCGGAGTCAGCCTCATCTTCGTCTTCATCATCATGCTTATAAGGATCAGCATCGCCAGCAAATTCCTTGCCCTCGGCGGTCTTGGCCACCATCGCGTCAGCCTCTTTGGCCTTTGCCAACAGCTCGTCGATGACCTTGCTCGACTCCGGAATGGCGTCGGCCATGAAGCTAATCGACGGCGTGAACTTCATCCCCAACTGACGACCAACTGCGGTACGAATCTGGCCCTTGGCAGCTTCCAAAGCAGCAGTGGTATCAGCGAACTCTTCGGCCGAGCCATAGACCGTATAGAAAATCGTGGCATCGCGGTTATCACCGGTCAACCGAACATCGGTGATCGTGACGAACCCAACTCGGGGGTCCTTGAGTCGCAGCTCGATGTAGCGTGCCACCACCTCACGGATCTGGTCAGCAAGCATGACTGTGCGCTTACCCATGTCATCTCCCATCTAGTTAAATAACGCGGGGTCCCCACTACCGTAGAGGACCCCGCGTTATTTGTCGTTAGTTTTTAGCTACGCGGCTTCTCAACCATGTGGTAGGTCTCGATGATGTCGCCGTTGTGCAGATCAGAGTAGTTCTGCAGCGTGATGCCACATTCGTACCCTTCGCGCACCTCGGTCGCATCGTCCTTTTCGCGACGTAGCGACTTGATTTCGGTCTCCGCCACGACGACGCCATCACGCAGCAGTCGTGCCTTGGAGTTACGTCGAATCGAGCCATCCTTGACCATACAGCCAGCGATGGTGCCGAACTTCGACGACTTGAACAGGTCGCGAACCTCTGCCTGGCCGAGGACTTCTTCCTCGTAGATCGGCTTGAGCATGCCAGTAAGGGCCTTCTCAATATCGTCGATTGCCTGGTAGATGATCGTGTAGTAGCGCACGTCGACGCCCTCTTGATCAGCAAGGCGAGCATTCTGACCCTCAGCGCGAACGTTGAAGCCCAAGATGACGGCATTGGATGCCTTCGCCAGGTTGATGTTGTTGAGGGTGATAGCGCCAACACCACGGTCGATAACGCGAAGATTGACCTCTTCGCCCACATCGATCTTGGCCAGTGCATCCTCGAGCGCTTCGACCGAACCGGCAGAATCGCCCTTGAGGATAAGCAGCAGCTCCTGCGCTTCGCCCTTTTCCATCTGCTCGAAGAGCTGATCGAGGGTCTTGCGCCGCGACGTTTGCGCTTGCTTAGCCGCACGAATACGCGATTCGCGCTGGTCAGCGATCTGGCGAGCCATCCGGTCATCGGGGACGACAAGGAAATTGTCGCCAGCGCCGGGAACGCTTGTCAGACCCAAAACCTGGACCGGAGTCGAGGGGCCTGCTTCGCTGATCTGCTCGCCGTGATCGTTAATCATGGCGCGCACACGGCCATAGGCAGAACCAGCGACGATCGGATCGCCCTGCTTCAAGGTGCCACGATGGATCAAGACGGTAGCGACGGGGCCACGACCCTTATCCAGGTGAGCTTCGATGGCAACACCTTCGGCGTGCATGTTCGGGTTAGCTCGCAAATCGAGCGCCGCGTCAGCGGTGAGCACGATAGCTTCGAGCAGCTTGTCGAGGTTGAGCTGAGCCTTCGCCGAGACGTCAACGAACATCGTGTCGCCGCCGTACTCCTCAGGAATCAAACCAAACTCGGTGAGCTGACCGCGAACCTTCGTCGGGTCTGCGCCTTCCTTATCGATCTTGTTGACGGCAACGACGACCGGAACTCCGGCTGCCTGTGCGTGGTTCAACGCCTCGATGGTCTGGGGCATAACACCGTCGTCGGCGGCAACAACGAGCACTGCAATGTCAGTCGACTTCGCACCACGGGCACGCATAGCAGTGAACGCCTCGTGACCTGGGGTATCGATGAAGGTGATCTTGCGCTCGTTACCGTCAATCTCGGTAGCGACCTGGTACGCACCGATTGCCTGGGTAATACCGCCAGCTTCACGCGCAGCAACGTTCGCGTTGCGCAGCGCATCAAGCAGCTTGGTCTTACCGTGATCAACGTGGCCCATCACAGTGACGACTGGGGAGCGAACCTCTAGATCGTCCTCGTCACCTTCGTCCTCACCGAACTCAAGGTCAAAGCTCTCCAACAGCTCGCGATCTTCGTCCTCTGGGGACACGACCTCGATCTTGTAGTTCAGCTCTGCACCCAACACCTCCAAGGTGTCATCGGGTACGGACTGGGTAGCAGTCACCATTTCGCCCAGACCGAAGAGGACCTGAACCAACTGTGCTGCCTCGACGCCGATCTTCTCAGCAAAATCTGTCAGCGACGAGCCACGACGCAGGCGCACGGCCTGGCCATTACCCTGACGCATCCGGACGCCGCCGATCGTCGGGGCCTCCATCTGATCAAACTCTTGACGACGCTGCTTCTTTGACTTGCGACCACGCTTGCCGCCGGGGCCAGAACGACCGAAAGCACCTTGCGTACCTGAGCCGCCACGACCGCCACGACCACCACGGCCGCCGCCTGCGGGAGCAGCCGTACCAAAACCACCAGGACGGTTGTTGTTGAAACCGCCAGCGCCGCCGGCGCCACCGGCAGGACGGCCTTGGCCGCCACCACGGTTACCCTGACCGCCACCACGGTTACCTTGACCGCCGCTACGGTTACCCTGCGTAGCCATGCCCGCAAGATCACCACTTTGACGCTTGGGCATCATGGCCGGGTTAGGACGCGGCATACCTGGCGCTCCGCCAGGACGCGGGCCTGGGCGTGCACCAGTAGAGCCGCCCGGACGCGGAAGACCAGCGGCCCCGCCTTGCCCCGGACGCGGAGCACGAGAATCGCTACGCTCCCCGTTGGGAGCTGGGCGACGAACACCCATACCCTGCGAGGAAGCAAAGGGGTTATTGCCAGGACGCGAGGCGCCACCTGGGCGCGGACGCGGACCTGGAACATTGGCTGCTGCACCCGGACGCGGGCCAGGAGCTGCCGGGCGTGGGCTCTGACGAGCCTCGCTGGGAGCTGCTGGAGTTGGCTGCGGTTCTGCCGGAGCCGGAGCTGGCTTAGCCGCAGGAGCCTTCGGGGCAGGCTTAAGTGCCGCCGGCTTCGGGGCGTCGGTAGCGACGACCTCGGGAGCTGGGCTAGCAGATTTAGGTTCGGTTGCTACTGGCTTTTCCGCAGCAGGCTTGGGCGCCTTAGGCGCAGCCTTCTTCGGAGCAGCGGTGTCGGCAGCAGGGGCTGCCAACTTATCCTTGAGACGCCGCACAACGGGGGCCTCAATTGTCGACGATGCGGAGCTGACGAATTCGCCCATCTCCTTGAGCGCCGATAAGACGTTCTTACTTTCGAGTCCGAGCTCTTTTGCGAGCTCATAGACGCGGACCTTGGCCACTACTCTCCTCTTGGTCCACGCCTGTGCGCGAACCAGCTAGTGATTGTTATTGCTCATTTGCTTGTACTCATCGAGTGGTCATGAGCGATTGCCCACTTTCTGTTGTGCCGATGCACGGTTGCATCGACGCGCAACGC
Source organism: Propionibacteriaceae bacterium (assembly GCA_051650245.1). Classification (GTDB taxonomy): domain Bacteria; phylum Actinomycetota; class Actinomycetes; order Propionibacteriales; family Propionibacteriaceae; genus JBOFIQ01. Next base: position 3,695 of record JBOFIQ010000226.1, read on the forward strand.
TTAGTCTATCGTGCTAGTGCCGATTTCGCCTATCCGGCTACCGCAGCACGCACGGTATCGACGTCGAGAGTTGCTGCAGTAAACGCGCGAGTGATTGATCGACGCCGCAAAGCCAAGTCCAGGCATGACGTTGTTGGGTGCAGCCATGCCCCACGCCCTGGTAGCCGTTGCTCCAGATCTGGCACCACATGACCACCGCTAGCAACAAGGCGCAGCAAGGTCGCCGGGGTGCCTTTACCCCGACAAGCCACACAGGTGCGCTCAGGAACAGCCATAGGTCAATACTGCCTTATCTTGGCTCGCTACCGCTTCAGCTATACCTGCCGTGATACAGCACTGGCGGCCTTGGGTAGCCCAAGACCGCCAGCAAAATATTTACCAATTAACCCGACACTGCGGTATCTGGACGAATATCGATCTTCCACCCAGTCAGTCGCGCCGCGAGGCGGGCATTCTGCCCTTCACGACCGATTGCAAGCGATAGCTGGTAGTCGGGAACAACCACGCGACAGGTCTTCGCCGCAGCATCGACGACCTCAACCGACAATACCTTCGCTGGCGAGAGTGCCTGCGCTACGAATTCGCGCGGATCTTCTGACCAATCCACAATGTCGATCTTTTCTTCATTGAGTTCATGCATCACGGCCCGGACGCGCTGCCCCATCGGACCGATGCAGGCCCCCTTCGCATTGACCTCAGCATGTGTGGAGTAGACCGCAATCTTGCTGCGGTGACCAGCTTCACGAGCAATCGCCTTGATTTCCACGACGCCCTGCTCGATCTCGGGAACCTCCAAGCGGAACATCTTGTCGACGAGTCCAGGGTGCGAACGCGACACGACGACCTGAAGACCACGCGTTTCCATCCGCGCCTGAACGACATAGACCCGGATGCGCTTGTTATGCGGGTACTGCTCCCCCGGTGATTGCTCGGCCTGCGGCATGATCGCCTCGATATCGCCAATATCGACCATGACAGTGCGGGTATCGCGAGCTGACTTTTGTACCTGCCCCAGCACGATGTCGCCTTCTTTGGCTTGCAGAGTGCCGTATCGCTTGATGTCTTCAGCCTCGCGAATGCGCTGGAAAATCACCTGGCGGGCCGTCGATGCGGCAACACGTCCAAAATCGACAGGTGTGTCATCGAACTCGCCAATGCGGTTTCCCTCTTCGTCAGTTTCGGGAACCATGACGCGAACTGTGCCTGTTTTACGGTCCAGATCAACCCGTGCTCGCGGCATGGGGTGATCGATCTTGCCGTACGCATTGAGCATGGCGTCTTCAATCGCGCTGCAGAGCGTATCCATCGGGATACCTTTGTCGAGCTCTAGCATGCGCAGTGCAGCCATATCGATGTCCATTTAGTTCTCCTCGTTGATCGCCTCAACGTCGCTGTCAGCGTCATCAAGGTCAGGGTCATGGGGTCGGTTGAGTTCAACCTGAATGATGGGTTTACGGGCATCGGCAAAGTCCACTCGCCGCTGGGTGCCCTCAATATCGATAGTGGCACCGGTTTCATCGCTGGTGATGATGCGTCCGGTGATTTTCTCACCGTCAACGGTGCAGGTAACTAGACGCCCGGTATTACGACGCCAATGTGCTGGCTTAGCCAACGGCCGCGACGTTCCACGGGAGCTTACTTCCAAGGTGTAGCTACGCTCGCCCATCACGCCACTTGCATCAAAAGCGTCCAGGATTGCTCGGCTTGCCAACGAAATATCATCGAGCAGCGGTCCACGTCCCTTGGGGCCATCGCCATCCACCGTGATGCGCACGATGCTGCGCTTACCTGCTGTGATGACATCACAGCCGTCCAATTCCAGACCGTGCTCTACCAGCAGCGGGGTAATGATCGGCGTGATCTTCGTCGCATCCATCCGTGCTCAATCCTGTTGTCCCTAAGTTGTGTGCACTAAGGATAGCGCGAGTGCCTGACTTTGAGGGTTCTTCTCACGTGCGACGCCGCATTGGCAATGCCCTGATCCTGCTCATTGCCCGTGCGCAGCGGAAGATATAACGAGCGTTACGCGGCGTGATCGGCTAGCGCCGCTTGGTAGCTTGGCTCGCGCTTCTTGATAGCCCGAATAGCTAATGCGGTCAGGGGCATAGCGGCGTACTGCACCGCAACCGTGTACAAGAAACCGAAGATCGC
>JBOFIQ010000227.1:0-6932 GCA_051650245.1 Propionibacteriaceae bacterium
TGCCACGCCAAGAGGAAGCGCCCATTCGGCTGCTCGCAAGATCGTACCGTCGCCGCCGAAGATGACGGCCAGTTCAGTATCCGCCACGAGCGGCCCGATGGCGACGTCAGGACACACATCGCGCAAGGCTGCAATTTCCTCAGCGGGCGCAGTTATCACGAAACCGCAGCCAGCAAGCTGACGAACCGTGGCGGCAAGGAGTTCTAAACCATCCTGGCGCTTAGCATGGGGCCAGACGGCAATCGTGCGCGAGATCACCAGTTCAGCCTACCGAGAACGTCGAGCGATGTTTAAGCACCACGACGTGTTCAACATTGCCATCTTGGCCAGCAAGCACGCTGTCACCTTGCCAGAACTGACGCCAGCCTAGGCGTTGAGCCTCGTCAAGGACCCCATCGACAGCTTGCTGACGTAGCGCTTCTGAGCGCACGACGCCACCTTTAACCTTGCGTGTCTTCTTGCCCAGCTCAAATTGCGGCTTCACCAGCAAAATTGCCACACCATCAGGACGCAGCACCCCCAGGAGCTGTTCCAGGATCAAGGTCAAGGAGATAAAACTCACATCAGCGGTCACAACATCGACTGGCTCATTACCCACGTCGGCCAGCGTCATGTCGCGCAGATTCAATCCTTCTTTGACGATCACGCGCGGATCTTCGCGTAGCGACTCGTCGAGTTGTCCGTGCCCAACATCAACAGCGACGACTTCGCTACATCCTTGGCTGAGCAATACCTGGGTAAAGCCACCCGTTGAAGCACCGGCGTCTAGCGCACGGCCCTTAACGGCGACGCCACTATCGGTCAGTGCGCCAATCAGTTTGTAGGCTGCCCGCGATACCCAGCCATCATCATCGACGCTGATATTGACCGTATCAGCGACATCAGCAGATGCCTTGGTGGCGATCTTTCCTGCCACTGTTACTTTGCCAGTTTCGATCAGTTCAGCAGCACGAGAGCGGGAACGCACTAGGCCTCGGTCTACAAGTGCTACGTCGAGCCTCATGCGCTCGCCTCCGGTTCTGTTAAGAGCTTATGTAACTGATCATGTGCCGCACCGAGCTTCGCTAATGCGAGTTCAGGGTCGAGATCTTTGACCGATTCCAACTCAGCGAGCAATTCATCCACAGCCGTGATATTTGTCACAGGCGGTGGCACAGACTGTTCAGTCTCGGGGATGGTCATGTGCCTAGTCTAGGTCGTCTTCGCCTAGTCCTCGCGCAGCAAGCGCGTCACCGGTAGCCAAGGCATAGCCCACAGTGCGCACAATCACTGGACTGATATTGGCAATGAGATTGCGCTGCAGCCCTCGGGCTCGCGCCGCATCGCGGACATCGTCAAAGGAACCCACGATAAATGGCACGGAGCGAAGCATGAGCCCCACCGCCAAGCCAAAACGTTCTGGGGTGAGGCCCCAGCGGCTCAAACCCAACCACCGCAGCGGACGCCCGGCAGCCACAAGCGCATCGACGAGGTCGGGGCCACGGGTGGAATAGGTCAAGACACGAGCAGCATAGAGACACGAGATCATCGTGACTGGAACAACAATCGCCTGCTGCCAGGAACCTAAGAATGTGTGATAAATCGCCAGCGACAGGGCCATGACGAGGAAAGCCCAGCCTGGCCAGAAAGCAGTGACTAATGGCGCCCGGGTCATAACCAACGCGATGACGCATAGCGCACAGAAGATGAGCGTGATCCACCACTGATTGAATATCAATGCCACCAGCGACAGCACGATCGTGGCGAGTATTTTTACACCAGCCGGTGCTCGGTGTAACACCGAATCAGCAGGGATGTAGATTCCAAAGACGCCGTCGCGGTGATTCATGAAAGAACTCGTCGACGATAGAAATCAATAACCTCAGCCGGGTCACCATCAGCAGCGATCTGTCCTCCGTCAAGGAAGAGCGCCCGATCAAAACCAGCAGCGAAGTCGAGATCATGTGTAGCCACGATCAACTGTTGCGGCACCTCTAGGAGTGCTTCGATCACCATGCGTCGATTACGTAAGTCCAGCAGCGTGGTGGGTTCGTCGCTCACAAGAATCTTCGGCTCAACAGCCAGTACCGACGTCAGCGCTACCAATTGCCGTTCTCCGCCGCTGAGATCGTAAATTGATTGGTCAGCGAGCTTGCCTAGACCACGTTCGTCAAGCAGCTCTTGTGCTCGTGCACGTCGCTGCGTCTTGTTCCGGATGGAGCGGCGCAAGCTCAGTGCAATATCTTCTGCTGGCGTTGCCAAAACTAACTGAGCTAGTGGATCAGCAAAGGTGAAACCCACCTGCTGGCGGACCTCGCTGCTGTGGGTGCGGGTATCTAAGCCATTAACGTCGACGCTGCCTTGTGTAGGTAGTCGAAGCCCATTAAAAAGTCGAAGGAACGTGGACTTCCCACTCCCATTGCTGCCCACAACCGCAATGCGTTGTTCTGTTAATGTACACGTCGTTTGTTGCAGCAAGATGCGGTCTTCTGCGCCCACAACGGGGACGGAGAAGACCACATCTGTGCAGCAAATCATCGACGCGTAGCCAGCAGGCTCGGGAAGGCCTTATGCACTGCGCACGCAATGGCTGCAGCAACAACATCTTTGACAATGTCGCCTGGAACAAAGGCCAAGTCAATCGTGGCAACCTTCGTCAGCGAAAGCCCCTTGGCCGCATGAAGAATCCGATACATGCCAGCAATGCCCATGGGATGCGTCACGAGGAAACTTCCTACCAGTGCAGCGACCACGAGTAGCCCAAAACGAGCTGTGGTCGACGTCATACGTCGAAGCGCCCACCGCGCTACCAGACCGGTCGCAAGGCAGGCTAGCGGGAAGGAAATAAGGTAGCCCGCTGACGCTTTGCTAAAGATCCCCACTCCTGACGCGCCACCAGCAAAAACCGGCAACCCAGCAAGACCGACGAGGATGTACAGAACCGTCGCGAGGAAGCCACGGATCGGGCCTAAGATCAGCCCGGTCAGGGCGACTGCGAGCGTCTGCAAGGTGATGGGGACGCTCCCGGCAATCGGGATTGGCGGAACGATGGCAAAAGCACAAATGAGCGCTGCAAATACGGCGATGAGAGCAGTATCGGTAGCAGCTGTACGGGATTTCATGTCACTCCGTTGTGTAGAAACGCTGTTCAGGACCTCCATCAGAGCTGGAGGTCCTGAACAGTGTTCAACTATTGCGTTTAGCCGCAGTGCATGTGCTTCTGGACCAGTGCCGACAAGGCATCTGCATTACCGAAGAGTCGCTCTGAGAGCTGGTTATCTTCGTAGCCCTTGAGCATCGAGGCGTGTGCATCGATCAGGCCAGCCGGGAATACCCCATCGTGCTCGAATACTGCACGAGCGGCGATGAGTTCATCTGCCGAGGCGAAGCACGAGGCCGGGAGCTGCTCAAGTTCTGGGATCTCGCTGGCATCCTTGTCAACGTAGGACTTCGCAGCGAAGTCCAAAGCCTCAGGATCGGTCAGACCTTCACGGGCTGCCACGGCCATACCGGCCAAGAGCAGGTGAACATTGGCTGAGCCGTCAGGCGAGCGGAGTTCAACAGTCTGCGCGTCATTGACGAAGCCAGTCGGAGCCTGCTCACGGGGGTTGGCATGGACGAACATCTTTTCGATGACGCCGTCTTGCCAGCCCAGCGGCACACGCACCAGCGCGGAACGGTTCCGGTCACCCCAGCAAATCGAGGTGGGAGCTTCCTGATGCGGCACCAACCGCAGGAACGAGGTGGGGACAGTATTACCGAAAGCGGTCAATGCCGGGGAGAGCTTGAGGTAGCCCGCAATAACCTTCTTCGCTTCATCGGTGAGACCGTTGCCCGAAGAGAAGGCGTTCTTGCCGTCCTTCATCAAGCGTGTGTGGAAGTGCATGCCGGAGCCAGCCTGACCCACGATGATCTTGGGCGCGAAGCTGACCTGGAGCCCGCTGAGGTATGCAACCTCACGCAAGACCCACTTGGCAATCGCGAGCTGATCGGCAGCATCCTCGATCGGGACCGGGAGCATTTCAATTTCTTGCTGCACCATCTGCATACCATCGACAACGATGTTGCCGACCTCAGCGTGACCGTACTTGATCCGTCCACCCATGGACGCAAGCAGCACCATCGCTTCATCGCGAACGGAGCCCCACTTCGAGAACGGGTGCCCCTCGTGGTAGCCCTTCTGTTCGATGATCGGGTAGATCGGATCGACTTCAGAGAAGATGTAGTATTCCAGCTCGCCAAGTGCTTCAAGCGTGTAGCCGGTGGTGTCGTAGAGCGACTTCTGCGCCCGACGAATGATCGCCTCGGGTGCGCTCGACAACGGGTTACCTTCTACGTCGTAGAAGGAGCAAATCAGATCAAGCGTCGGCTCATCAGCAAAGGGATTGATAAAGGCTGTGCGGAAACGCGGCACAACGTAGAGATCCGAGCTGGTGGCATCGACGAAGGGGAACAAGCTTGAGCCATCGACGCGCTCACCAAAGGTGAGAATGCGATCAAGATGGGCAAGCGATTGGATCACGAAGCTCAACGTCTTGAGGCGACCATCACCAGCAACGTAGCGGAACTCAATCCGCTCGATGCCAGACTCCTGGATGAACTCCATGATGTCGGCTTTTGTGAATTCATCTGCGGGCTTTCCAAGCGCGCGAACGATGGGGTTTGGGTTCAACGAAATGACGTCAGTGTCAGTCATCGAGTTCTCTCCTTGACGGCGGTGTCTTATCTTCATCTTCACACGTCGCCTTGGACTACCTCACAGCGGGGTTAGTGCAGGAGATCTAGTGTCTCCAAGGACCGCCGCATCTGGGCTTGTGGGAAGCGCCAGGCAAGCTGGGCAGCACACCATAATGCGTCCAGCTGTTCCGCCATCGTGACAGGAGATGTGCACTCAATGACATCGTCGATGAGCGTGGCATGCTGTTGCCCGCACCGGACAGTCAGTCCATCCCAGGTGATGCTGCGCGAGGGTAAGAGCAGCGCTCCAAGATCAGCCCCGATATGGGTAGGGCGTTGATGTTCTGGTGCAGTAAGAAGATCGGCTTTGCCATGGGCACCGGTATTGATGACAAGCAAGGAATCAATACCGGCCGTATGCGCACCTTCAATATCGGTATCGAGTCGATCGCCAACAAATAGTGGACGCGTGGGCTTGATCCGCTCCAAGGTGGCGTGCAGAAGCGGTAAATAGGGTTTCCCGGCGATAGCGACTGGTCGGGCACCGCCACAGGCAGTTGAAATCAACTGGAGGTAGCTTCCCATCCCGGGCATAATGCCACGGTCGGTAGGAATGGTGAGGTCATTGTTGCTGGCATACCAGCGAACACCACGCTGAATTAGCTGGCAGGCTTGTTGTAGTTCTACAACTGTCCAGGCGGGGTTATATCCCTGAACAAGTGCAACGGCTTCGGCGTCAATGTCGCGCGATGGCACAAGCCCCACAGCGGCAATTTCTGCAGCGAGCGCATCCGTGCCGCAAATAAAAACAAGGGAGCCAGGCGGTAGCTCTTTAGCCATGAGTGCTGCGACAGCCTGCGCTGACGATACGACGTCTGCGGCACTCGCAGCGATGCCCAGTGAACTGAGATGCTGCGCTACCGTGGCAGGGGGCCGCGAGGCATTGTTCGTGACAAAGCCACAGCGCACTCCCCTACCACGTAACGTCGCGAGAACATCGGCAGCTCCAGGGACCGCCTGGAGCCCGACGTAGACGACACCGTCTAGATCAAATAGCGCAGCATCGTAGGAATCGACAAGCGTGTTCACGCCTCGTGCGACTCCGTGTGCTCGACATCTGCTTCAGCTTCAGCCATGACATCTTCTGTCGTGGTCTCAAGCTCGTCTGCATCAGTCACGAGTTGCTCTGGAGTTTCCTCAGGGAGGATGTCGCCGTCGGCATCGACTGTTGCGTTCTCCTGCTCTGGCGCGGTGGTGTCCTCATCCTCATCCTCGTCGTCTCCGAAATCTACGTCGAACGAGATACCGATGAGTTCATCGAGGGCAGCTTCTGCACCAGATTCGCCCGTTGGATCGAGCGTTACTGCGTCCTGCAGCATCAGGATTGCTTGTGCTTCGTTACCTTGGCGCAGCAAGGTTTCGCCGTAGGCAATGCGCAACCGAGACTTGGCTACCGCTGGTGCCTTGTCGAAGTCGATAACACCGGCTTTGAGTAGGCGCAGAGCTTCACCAACTTGACCGAGATCTTCACGAGCTCCGGCTTCGACGATGCACAGTTCCACGCGGGTGGATAGATCGAGGCGAGCGGTTGCCGCTTCCTTCACCAGGTCAAGAGCTGCCTGTGGCTTCTCAAGTGCGCGTTCGCAATCTGCCATCACTGCGAGGTACTTAGCATCTCCGGTCATACGACGTAGAGTGCGGTACTCGTTGAGGGCTGCAGCATATTCGCCAGCGGCGTAGGCCGCTTCTGCAGTAGCTTCACGCACGATAGGTAGACGTGAGGCACGGCGACGAGCTGCTTCCGCATGTGCATACGCCTTTGCCGGATCGACATCAATGAGTTCGCCGGCATAGACCAGGTGGGAGGCAACTTCCAGAGCCAGCTCCGGTGGGAGTGACTTGAGTTCTGCCTTCATCGCCCTGGGCAATTCAGCCATGGTCACATCGTTGGGAGTGCGAGGTTCGTTTTCCTTGGGCGCCAGACCGGGACGGTAGTTCTTGGGTTCGCGATCATCACGACCAGCAAAGCCACCACGGCGGTCATCACGGGGACGCTCATCACGCTTCTGATAACCACCCTGGCCACGATCATCACGACCACCGAAGCCACCACGGCGATCATCACGGGGACGCTCATCACGGCTGCCGAAGCCACCACGGCGATCATCACGGGGACGCTCATCACGCTTCTGATAACCACCCTGGCCACGATCATCACGACCAGCAAAACCACCACGGCGATCATCACGGGGACGCTCATCACGGCTGCCGAAGCC
>JBOFIQ010000228.1:0-1199 GCA_051650245.1 Propionibacteriaceae bacterium
AAAACTGACCTTCCCGCCAGATGTGGATGAGCAGACCGTGATCGACGCAGCCCTTGCTGATCCTGCGGTACAGCGCAATCTTGACGGACGCAACGTCAAGAAGGTCATTGTGCGTTTGCCCAAGCTCGTGAGCATTGTGCCTGAGTAAAAGTACATTTCGTGCACATATTGTGCCCGGTGCCTGATGGTGCCGGGCACAACTGCGTGATGAGGCTTTTATCCACAAAGTAAAGCGCGACTGTGGTTTTCCACAGTGAGCTGTAGCTCACGCACAAGAAGAGTGCCAGCAACGCATAGCTTTGGTATGGAAACCCAGCTGGTGGTTCAGGTGCGAGAGCGTCTGCGTGCGCTCTGGAACAGTCCTGAGTCGGATGAACCAGTTGCTCCTATGGCAGCTCATCCAGCTCCCAAGGACTCGCCCAGGTCAGCACTATGGGTTTTTGCTGCTAGCCATCTGACAGCAATCATCACTGCCAGCGCAATAGCCCTGGGCCTCACAGCCTGGTGGGTGCTCTCTGCACGAAGTACACCAGTCGCCTCAGCGCGGCCTGTGCCTAGCGTTACTAGTCGAGCGGCGTCAGCAACTCCAACTCAACTAGTGGTTCATGTCGCAGGTGCCGTTGTCGCTCCGGCAGTAGTGACAGTGACGCCAGGTAGCCGGGTTTATGAAGCGCTGGGCAAGGCTGGCGGGCCAGCACCGGGTGCTGACTTATCGCGGATCAACCTTGCCGCTCCAGTACGTGACGGGGCACAGCTCGTCGTCCCAGGGCAAGCAAATACCGCTGCGCCTAATGCTGCTGCACCATCTAGCCAGGCGAGAACTACGTCTGGAACGAGCGATGAGCAGTCCAACATGGGGGATACGCTCATCAATCTCAACACCGCAACAGCAGCCCAACTCGATTCACTCCCCGGGATCGGCCCTGTGACGGCAACACACATCATTGCCTGGCGTGATGCGCATGGTTCTTTCTCCCGTATCGAGGAACTACAAGAGATCGATGGGATCGGGGCAAAGACCTTTGCCCAAGTGCAGAACAAGGTCTGTGTCTGAGATGAAACATGATGCTCGTCTTGTTCCGGCAGCGCTTGGGGCCTGGGGTGCTGCTTGGCTGGTTCTTGCTACACCGTCACGACAGTGGCTTTGGTGGGGGTCAGGTCTCATCGCCATGCTCATGATGGCCAAGATCAGACATTCT
>JBOFIQ010000229.1:0-3122 GCA_051650245.1 Propionibacteriaceae bacterium
CGGTCCGGGATCGGCTAGCAGAGGTAGCTGCCACCCGTGATGGTTTCCGCCTAGCTGAGGTTGATCTAGCCCAGCGACGTGAAGGCGACGTGCTTGGAACTACCCAGGCGGGCGGACGGTTTTCCTTGCGGTTACTCAAGGTGATCGAACATGCCGATGTCATTGAAGTTGCCCATGCAATTGCCCGTGAAGCTATCGAACGGGATCCTGCTCTTTCTACACCAGGCTTCTGCGACATGATCGCGATGACCGAGTCGCTAGCCGACGCAGCAGCTTTCGATGCAGACTAAAGACGCAGATAGCGCTGGAGGCGCCTCTATGCAAGAGACACCTCCAGTGCTAGTACGTTGGTATATGTGGTCAGCGCAGAACGGGCTTCGGGTTGGGATCCGCACCAAAGGAGAAGCGGCGGCCGCTAATCTCCTCGGCAGTAATGCGAACAAAGTTCGACTTCATCGTCGGAATCCACGGCAGCAGCGGCAAGCGCTCTGCGCGGGCAAGTTCGGCAGGATCAGAGATAATCTCTCCGTGGCCCTTGATGATGACCGACCAACCAGTTTGTTCATCCCAACCGTCAGCTTCGAAAGCGACAATGTCATTTTCGGTGAGCTGGGACAGTTTGGAGCCTTCAGCGGAACGGAAAACGACCGATTCTCCATCAACGACGTAGTTGAGGGGATAGATCGTCGGCTGGTTGTCAGCGGCAGTTGCCAGACGGCCAACGGCTACGCTGCCGAGGAAGTCCCAGCACTTGGCTTCAAGGATCTCGGACACGGGGTTGTCAGTTGTCATGTGCCTAATGTAGCGCGAGTAGATACGGTTAATAGGTGACCAGGATTATCTCAGGCCGATTTGGTGGCCAACGGCTGGCAACTCCGGCAACAGATAAGACCCGTCCGACCTCAGATCGGGTGCGGGAAGCCTTTTTTGCATCACTGGTGAGTTGGGCCGGAACTGTCGATGAAGCGTTACCGCTTACAGGCATGACGTTTCTCGATCTTTACGCTGGTTCTGGGGCAATGGGGCTTGAAGCATTGTCACGAGGCGCCGAGCGGGCCACGCTCGTTGAATCTAGTAGACCTACTGCTGCGGTGATCCGTCGTAATGTCGCGACGCTTGGTGTCTCGGCGCAGGTAGTGCTCAGCACCGTCACGAGTTTTCTTACCACGACAGACGCCCACTATGACATCGTCTGGTTCGATCCTCCTTACGCGGTAGCAAGCGCCGACATTGATGCTGAACTGGCTTTGGTAGTGGAGCGTAACATTGTGGTACGTAACGGGTTAGTCGTGGTAGAGCGTTCGAGTCGCAGTGAGGCTCCATGCTTCCCGGCTCCGTTCACCGATAGCTGGGCTCGCCGTTATGGTGAGACCACGATCTATTGTGCTCAGATTGGAGACGAATGCGAGTGATGTGCCCGGGGTCCTTTGACCCCATCACCAAGGGACACCTTGACGTGTTCGAACGCGCTGCTGCAATTTTTGATGAAGTCATCGTTGGAGTTGGGCTCAATACGTCAAAGAAAGCGATGTTCAGCGCGCAAGAGCGTCTTGACCTGGTGCAGGAGTCATGCGCGCATATTCCTAATCTCAAGGTATTGCCGATTGAAGGGCTGCTCATTGATCTGTGTCAGCGTGAGGGATGTGCGGCCATTATCAAGGGGCTGCGCTTCGCCGTAGACTTCGAATATGAGCTACCGCAAGCTCAAATCAATCGCCAAATGTCGGGAATTGAGACTATTTTCATCCCAACCACGGCACAATGGGGGTTTGTATCATCAACGTTGATTCGTGAAATTGCGAGTCTCGGGGGAGATATTGAACAGTATGTTCCAGCGCCGGTGGCGCGGATGATGGCTGATCGAATGGGGAAGTAGACATGACACAGAACGAGACTGCACGCAAACTTGATCGTCTTCGGGCGCTAGTCGCTGAGGCTAAAGCTGTCCCGATGTCAGCGTCATGCATGCTAAACCGCCAGGAAACGCTGGCGCTGATTGATGACGTTGTTGCCTCTTTCCCGAAAGAATTTGATGAGGCGCAAGAGATCATTCAGCAGAGCAAGCATGAGGTGCTGCGTGGTCGCGACGAAGGCGACCAGATCCGTATTGAGGCCGAAGAATGGGCCAACAAGATGGCGTCACAAACTGAAATTGTTGCTCGGGCTGAGAAGCAAGCAACGAAGATCATGACGGATGCTCATGATGAGGCGTGGGCGCTGCGTAAGGAAACGGATCAATTCGTCGATACGCGGATGGCTGAGTTTGAGGCATCCTTGCATAAGGTTCAGTCTCAACTGCGCATTATGCGGTCACGGCTTGCTGACCGTAGCTCGCTCGACGCATCGGATACGCAGCCGCTACCGAAGATCTAGACAGATCACGATTCGCCCTTGGCGGCGAAGTCCGGTAGCATAGGTCGTCGGTCACGATGCTTCTGTATTGACCGTTGCTGAAGGGATTCTGATGTCACCGCACCAGCCATCGCCCGATGTGCGCTCAAGTCTGGTTATCCAGACTCATGAGTTGCGCCGCGGTGCAGGGCAGATGTGTGAGATTGAACGGGTCGCGCAGGCTCCGGCTGAACTAGGAACAGATGTGATCGGGGTGCCGCAAGGTTCACCTATCGATCTTGAGCTTCGGCTTGAATCGGTAAGTGAAGGCATTCTCGTCAGTGGATTTGCCAAGGCAGAACTCGTCGGGGAATGCGTCAGGTGCCTGGATACGATTTCGCAACCATGTGAGATCGATATGCAGGAACTGTACGTGTATCCCGAAGGGGACGCTGAGGTCGATGAGGACGATGACACACATTATGTGGTCAACGACTGCCTCGATTTAGAGCCACTGATTCGGGATGCGGTGGTACTTGAGTTGCCGTTTGCGCCACTGTGCAGCGAGGACTGTTTGGGATTGTGCCCCACCTGTGGGCTGAATCTCAATCATGATCCTCAGCATGATCACGGTGAGGTAATCGACGAGAGATGGACCGGCCTCGCTGGCTGGAATTCAGGCGAATAAACCCGCGGCCCTGGCCGCACGATGAAGGAGAAGACGTGGCTGTTCCCAAGCGGAAGATGTCGCGCAGCAACACGCGTTCGCGTCGCTCGCAGTGAAAGATAAC
>JBOFIQ010000230.1:0-3043 GCA_051650245.1 Propionibacteriaceae bacterium
GGAGCTTGATGAGGTACTGATGGTGTCCCGGTTGTTGTCGTCACGTAGTGCAGCCTAACCTAGGCTGCTGATGGTTACTAGTACGTCATTCTAGTTTGTTGAGTGAGCAACATTGTGGCAACGGTTATTTTGTCAGCTAATTACATGAGCGGCGCAAAAGCTCTCATGATTGCTCTGAGGCTGCGCTTCCACCACGGTGCCGCTGTCGCTTCAGCCAGGGTGATCTCGCGACATTGCGCAATGGTGTCTTCGACGTCATCGATCATGTCGGGTAGGCAGGCTGTTTTGTGCATCCATACGGCACATTCTTGGTGCAGATAGAACGACCGATAATCAAAGTTCACCGAACCGCAGACAGCATAGTGGCGATCCACGACGAGCGATTTGGCGTGAATGAAGCCCGGTGAATACTCAAATATCCGTACGCCTTTGGCTAGTAGGGCGGGGTAGTACGAGCGGGTTACGGCGTAGACATACCACTTATCCGGAATACCAGGCGTGACGATCCTAACATCAACTCCGCCTTCGGCGGCCTCACATAAGGAGCTGAGCATCTCATCATTGAGCACGAGATAGGGGGTGAAAATATCAATGGATGCGCGAGCGCGGTTAAGCATCGTGCGATACGTTGCCTCGGCAGTATTGACCTCGTCAAAAGGACCATCATCGTAGGGAAAAAGTTGCCCTGATCCTGGGAAGCGCGGAATCTGTCGAGGGATGAAACTCTCATAGATCACCGTGGTGCGACGAGTGATTTCCCAGGCCATAAGGAAGAGCACTGCAAAACTCCAGGCTCCAGGGCCTTCCAGCCTGATGCCCGAATCTTTCCAGGTGCCGAAGCGCTCGATCTTGTTGATGTACTCGTCGGCAATGTTAATGCCGCCAGTGAAAGCGATAGTGCCATCGACGACGAGAATCTTGCGGTGGTCACGGTTGTTGAAACGCAAGGTAAACCACATCACGAATGGATTGACCCGAGCGATAGCAATGCCAGCTTTGGCGCAGCGGTTCTTCAGATCATGAGGGACGCGCAATGCAGAGCCAAAATCATCGAAGAGAACGCGAACGTCTACCCCCTGGGCGCTCTTGCGCGCAAGGGCAGCAAAGAGCTCTTCAAACATCCAGCTTTCACTGAGAATAAAAGTCTCAAGGAAGATGTAGCGCTCGGCTTTGTCAATCGCCTCTAGCCATGCTGCGAAGACGTCTTCACCCATGCGGTAGTAGCTCGTTGCGGTCTCGTCTCGCAGTAGATAACCAGAACTTGACCTCATCCGCGCTACTTGCCACCGCAAATCTGGGTGCGCATCAGGATCGAGTTCTGCTTCAGAGACCAGACTCATGGCGTGCTTGCCACGTTCAACGGCTGTGTTCCATCGAACCAGCGTGCGACGGGGCATCTTGCGCGCGCCATAAAGCAGATAGAAGATCGCTCCGATGAGCGGAAGGATCAAGATCGGGATGACCCATGCCAGTTTGTAGACCAAGGGCATCTTGGAGTTCAGAATGGCCAAAACAACAAAGACGCCAAGGATATAGCTCGCAAGTACCAACCAGCGGGTGTAATCCGCAAGATAGGTGAAGCCCAAGATCAAGACAGAGAACTGGGCGAAAAAGGCAAGGCCGATGACGAGGGCGCGACCCCAGGTGTTCGCGACATGCTGGATCGCCGCGCCAAAACTCTGGCTCGGGGGAGTCCACTCCATATCGGCATCGCTCACATTGGTAATCATAGAGCTAGCCGCATATAATGAGCAGTCACTGCCGGTTCACCTATCTCCAGACCCGGCTTACCTCTAGGAGAAAATATGAAGAAGGGTATTCACCCCGAATACGTGGACACCAAGGTCACCTGCACCTGTGGCAACGCGTTCACCACTCGTTCCACCGCTAAGAGCGGTTCGCTGTCGGTCGAAGTTTGCGCTAAGTGCCATCCGTTCTACACCGGCAAGCAGAAGATCCTCGATACGGGCGGCCGTGTTGCCCGCTTCGAGAAGCGTTACGGCAATAAGTCGGCGTAGTCAGTGTTTGAATCGGCTACACCGCTGCGGGACGAGTTCGCGAGTCTCGAGGCCGACATGGCCGATCCCGAAGTTCATGGCAACCCAGCTAAAGCGCGCAAGATCGGTCGTCGGTACGCCGAACTGACCCCTATCGTCGCTGCCCTTGCTGAGAACGACCAATTGATCGACGACATCGCGGCGGCCAAGGAATTGGCCGCCGACGATGCGTCCTTCGCTGACGAAGTCGTCGTATTGGAAGCACAGTTGGAAGCTAACGTGGAGCGTTTGACGCGCCTGCTGGCTCCTCGTGACCCCAACGATGTGTCGGACGCAATTTTGGAAATCAAGTCTGGTGAAGGTGGCGAGGAATCGGCGCTGTTCGCCCGCGATCTCTACGAGATGTACGTTCGTTATGCCGATGCTCGTGGCTGGAAGATCGAGGTCTTGGATACGCAAGACACTGATATGGGCGGCTATAAATCCATCACGTTGGCAGTCAAGGGAGCAGCATCCGCCGGTCCCGATGATCAGCCATATGGCAACCTCAAGTTTGAAGGCGGAGTCCACCGAGTTCAGCGCGTTCCTGTGACGGAAACTCAAGGCCGAATCCATACCTCCGCTGCTGGCGTTCTCGTGTCTCCAGATGTTGATGATGATGAAGAAATTGTCATCGATAACAAGGATCTACGTATCGACGTCTATCGTTCCAGCGGCAAGGGCGGGCAAGGCGTGAATACCACTGACTCTGCCGTGCGTATCACTCACATGCCGACGGGCATCGTTGTGACGTGTCAAAACGAACGCTCGCAGATGCAAAACCGTGAGTCGGCAATGCGCGTTTTGCGATCCCGTTTGGCTCAAGAAGCTGCAGATCGTGCTGAGGCAGATGCTGCACAAGCGCGTAAGTCTCAGGTGCGTACTGTTGACCGTTCTGAGCGGATTCGCACCTACAACTTCCCCGAAAACCGGATTGCTGATCACCGTATTGGGTACAAGGCCTATAACCTTGATGCAGTACTTGCTGGCGATTTGTCCGGTGTGAT
>JBOFIQ010000231.1:0-5329 GCA_051650245.1 Propionibacteriaceae bacterium
TGGTTGAGGGCTTGACCTGCTGGGGTGTGGCGATGCTCGACGATGTCGTCGCTGTGCTCAAAGGCGAGCCTGTTGTGTGTGAGCTACCTCCTGATGACAGTCCATCGCCGCCCTCATCATTGCTCGATATGGCTGATGTTGCCGGTCAGCCTGCGGCTAGATGGGCGTTGGAAGTGGCCGCTGCGGGACGTCATCATCTCTATTTCTCAGGGCCACCTGGAGTTGGCAAAACAATGCTTGCTTCTCGCTTGCCAGGGCTGCTGCCGCAATTGAGTATTTCTGAGGCGCTGGAAGTGGCGGCAGTTCATTCACTTGCAGGCGCTGAAGTAGCTGGGTTGGACCGTAATCCACCCTATGCGGACCCTCATCATTCGGCATCGATGGCCAGCATCGTCGGTGGCGGGCAACGTTTTGCTCGACCAGGAGCGGTGAGCCTGGCTCATCGAGGAGTGCTCTTTCTCGATGAAGCTCCAGAGTTCAGCCCACGGGTGCTTGATGCGCTACGCACACCATTGGAAAAAGGTCGGATCATCTTGGGTCGAGCCGAAGGCCAAGCCAGCTATCCAGCACAATTTCAACTCATCCTTGCCGCGAACCCGTGCCCCTGCGGTAAATACCAAACCAAGGCTGCTGCAGACTGTAGCTGTGCTCCGATGGCAATTCGGCGCTACGCTCAACGGATCTCTGGCCCGATCTTGGATCGTATCGACATTCATGCAGTGCTTCAGCCGGTGAGCGCCAGCCTGAGCCCGTTGGCTGGTGAACAACCAGAATCTAGCGAGACGATTGCGCAGCGAGTAGAAGCTGCACGGCAGCGTCAGCTTGAGCGTTATCGAGGTCATGATTTCCGAACTAACGCCGAGGTCCCTGCCGCATTTCTGCGCCATGCGCTCCCACGCCCAGATGGTGTAGACCTTCTAGACCGAGGATTAGAGCGAGGGGCGCTTAGCGCTCGCGGGGTGGACAAGGTGCTGCGGTTGTCATGGACCCTGGCAGATCTAGCCCAACGAGAAAAACCTTCACGCGATGATGTTTACCTTGCAATGGGGCTTCGTCGGGGCAATGCTGCGGCGGTGGCAGCATGAGTGAGGTTCTAGCGCGTATGGGGCTTTCTGCGGTACTAGAAGGCTGTTACCCAGGAATGGCTCCGCTTCTTGCAGCAGAAGGGCCTGAGGCGGTCTGGCAGGCTCTGCTGAGGGCAGATACGGCATTAGGGGCGAAAGCTCGAGTGGTTGATCTCGATGCGATGCAGCGACAAGCTGAAATGAGCGCTAGTCGTTTTGTTACTCCGCTAGATGCTGAATGGACGTCCCAACTTGGCGCATTAGAGCACGTCACTATCGCTGGACAAGGTGGCGCGCCAGTGGGGTTATGGCTACGCGGGCCACAGACATTGACTGCGTTCAGCGACGCAATCGCGGTCGTTGGATCACGTGCGTCAAGTAACTATGGTGAAACCGCTGCAGGTGATCTTGCTGCTGGGCTGGCACGACGGGGGATACCCGTGCTGAGCGGGGGAGCTTACGGTATCGATGCAGCGGCTCATCGTGGGGCGCTTGCAGTTTCTGGCGTAACAGCAGCAGTCCTTGCCTGTGGTGTCGATGTGACCTATCCCCAAGGCAATGCCAATCTGCTGACAGCTCTCGCTCGCGAGCAGTTAGTGATTAGCGAGTTACCGCCAGGAACCCATCCCACGAAATCGCGGTTCTTGGCAAGGAATCGCCTCATCGCGGCGCTATCTGCGGCCACAGTTCTCGTGGAAGCTGCAGCACGCTCTGGAGCGAAGAACACCGTCAACTGGGCGCAGCGCTGCAATCGTCTGGTTTTTGCTGTGCCGGGGCCGATCTCAAGTCAGTTATCAGCGACTCCACATCGGCTTATTCGTGACCAAGAGGCGGTTCTGGTTTCATCTGCTGAAGAAATCATCGCGATAACGAAACCGATTGGAGCCACTCAACTTATTGATGCGCAAGGGGAGTGCCGTCGTTTTGATGAGCTGAGCCCAGCGCAACAAGCGGTCTTGGAACTAGTCCCGGGCAAAGGGACAGCTGCTCCGGCCGATATTGCGATCCAGGCAGGGTTGAGCTATCCCGATTGCCTCATGATTATCCGTGATCTAAGCGAAAGCGGCTACATATGCCACCGAGATACTGGTGAGATCGAGTTAGGGCAACGTCGCGCTGATGTTGTGCGTCAAAGGCGCAGTCCGATACAACTAGCTGGGGGCTAGCTCACGCGCCAGATCAGCCCACCTTGAGGATCAGCCAGATCGAAATCAGCCACAGCTTTAGTGGTGTTATCTTCTTCGTAGACGTAGGAACTGCCATCAGCTTTGGCAAAAGTCGCAGTCAGGGTGAGTACCAGTTCAAGCTGTTGCGACGTTGCGGAGAATGTCTTGGGATCAACGGTGAAGGTTGCTGCTGGAATGGGGTCTTTCGCTACAGACCAAGTGATGCTTCCAGGCGTGAGAGTTTGCCCCGGAGGGGTAGCAAAGGCCCAAGGGCATCCAGCAGGTGCCAGCTCCTTTTTGGCCATGCACGCAGTGATGTTGTCGGTGGCTAGCGTGCGCAGTTGAGCAGTGCCTTGTTCAGTAATCGTGAGGTTCCCAGTCACGGGGTATGTCTTGGGTTCTCCAGCTTTGACGATATCGACACCAGTGAGTGTGAGCCGTGGATCGCTAGTAGTGAGCGAATATCCGCCGGGAAAGACGATGATGCGGTGCCCGGGCTGGCCCTGGGTCGCGCCAATGGCGTAACCGATCTTGTCAGTCCGAGGGAGATCAAGTATCGCTGTCCCGTTTTGGATCTGGAGCCGACCATTCTGGCGAGCGAGGAGGTAAGTGGCAGTGAACTTATCGCCAGCAATCGTGTAGCTGGCTTCAACTGCAGTATCAGACTTCTTCGTGACCAAGATATCGGTGATCTTTGCTGAAGTTTCTAGCACGGCAGAGGTGAGGAAAGTGGCATCTTCTGGCTGAGAGATATAGCCAAGTGCCGTTGTCGCATCACCTTTACTGATTGCGGTGAGATAGTTCTGCACTACTTTGTCGGCAGTGTCGTTGGCGCGGACTACGAAGAATGCACACGCAATGATGGCGAGGATGAGGGCCACAATAGTTCCAGCGATCCAGCTCAACCGGTGATTCTGGCGACGGATGACGGCAGTGGATTCGGGTTCACCAAGGCTGGTCGGAAGTGTTGCTTTCATCGCGTCAAGACGTTCGCGCATCGAACGCTGTGGACGCGATGAACGCGCGGTGGCAGGCGCAACTTTTTCTACTGGGCCAGTAACGTCGAGAGTAGCTTTGTCGCTGGAGCTGACAGATTCAGCGTGGAGCTCGACAGTGGCTTCACTGGCTTCGGCAGGTAGCAGATCAGCAGGAATGTCAGTCATTTCCTCGCTGAGCACGATCGTCGGATCAGTGATTGAGGTATCCACTGCGCTGGTCGGGTTGGTGAGTACCTGCGTCGGCTCAGTAGCATCGGATGCCTGTGGCGTGGGGGACTGATCGTCATGCGCGAAATCTGCCATGGGCGTGAGTCTAAATGAGCTATGCGGTGCTGTCTGGAGTGACAGGCCGCAATCATGGGGATTACCTATTTTCCTTGGCACGCTGTGTGAGTCATCTTGCTCCCATGGGTCTACTTGAGCAATAGCTCGTTGCGCGCATGCCTGTATTTGCTGATGGATATCAGCTTCGGTTTCGTCAATGTAGTCCAGTGAGCCGAACATGTCATGTGCCTCGACTAGGCCTTGGAACTCATCGGGGCCCGTATGCCCAACGATGTTATGCACCCATTCAGCAAGTTGCGTATCGGTAAGTTCTCCAGCTAGCCAGAGGCGGATGGACGTTTGTGCGGTTCGCAGCAATGTCTGGTCGGACGATAGGGGCTTCATCGCGAGCTTGTCTCGGGCTGACTGTACGAGGTCGTCCATCTCTAATCGGTTAATCGACGGCTTGATGACGGCACTAGCAAAGAGCAAGCACCGCCGGACCCAGTTGAGGGATCAGCGATCAGTAGACCAGTTGCTGCCTCCACGATTCGATGGTTATCACGGTGTCCTAGATCGAAGAGTGGAAGATCATCGCCGAAATGCTGTCGAGCATTGTGGGCGGTCATCGACTCCATATGCGCTAGTGTAACCGCTGATTTTGTGGAGATGGCTGTCGTGAAATAGCCCTAGGTATGAATGCTGTTGACTAACCACCACGAAACAGCCCGAAGTTGGCTGGCTCTTCCCTTGGGGGGCCACCAAATCTGGAGGTTAGTAAAGTTCCTACGTAAAATGAGGGTTGGCCAGACCGATAATCGATCTGGCCAACCCTCATTGCGTGTCCGAAAGAGGACTTGAACCTCCACGCCCTATAACGGGCACTAGCACCTCAAGCTAGCGCGTCTACCTATTCCGCCACCCGGACTCACCCTCTTACGAGGACGGGATGAAACATTAGCAAGATCTGAGCAATTAGCCAAATCGGAATAGTTTTCGGGCGGGAGGAGCTATGAGCGCAAGAGGTTTTTCCCACCGCTGACGTCATCAAGGGCGCGCGCGATCTCATCAGGAAGATCGAGAGTCTCTGCAGCAAGTAACGGAGCCAGTTGAGCCGCGGTTCGTGCGCCGATAATGGGGGACGTCACATGTGGAGCATCGCGAACCCAGAGCAAAGCCACGACGGCTGGGTCAAGTTCAAGGCCGACGGAGGCGCGCATGACTGCTTCCACTACGGCCCGAGAGCGTAGCTCTAGATACGGCTCAACGAACCACGAGAAGTGGTCCTGGGCGGCTCGCGAATCACGGGGAGTCGCATTCCGGTACTTTCCAGTCAAAACCCCTCGTCCCAGTGGTGACCAGGGGAAGAAGCCCATGCCGTAGGCTGCCACTGCGGGCAATACCTCGACCTCAGCGCGTCGAGCCAAGAGCGAATACTCGACTTCTGTCGAAATAATGGGAGTTCTCCCAGGAACCGCGCGTTGCCAGGTCACCGCTTGGGCAGTCTGCCAACCAACGAAATTGGAGATCCCGGCGTAACGCACCATTCCGCTGGAGACGGCCTGGTCAATAGCTGCTAGCGACTCTTCCAACGGTGCCTCGCCCCACGCATGGAGCTGCCAAATGTCGAGATAATCCGTACCCAGTCGGGAGAGCGATCCTCGTAGGTCAGTTAAGAGTGCTGAGCGCGACGTGTCTAAGACAGTTTTGCCATCGTGGATACCAAAACCAGCTTTGGACATGATGACGAGATCTTCGCGCGCTGCGCCATGGCGTAAAGCTCGTCCGATGATGTGCTCGGCTGCACCGTTGCCGTAGGCCGGAGCCGTATCAAGAA
>JBOFIQ010000232.1:0-5368 GCA_051650245.1 Propionibacteriaceae bacterium
CGGATTCCAAGACAGTGACGCCCACCGTATCGTTGCTTGAATAGGCTCCGGCATGTTCGGCATCGCCGAAGGGGAAGACCTGCCAGAAGGCTTCACGGAAGACACCGAGACGATCACAGGCTGCGGTGAACTCTGGCTCAATGATGATGCCGTCAGCAGCGGTTAATTCGATCTGCGTTGCAGCCAATGCTTTCACCAGAGCCGGAACGGAATCGTTATCGAGCATCTGCGATTCTATCGCGAGCACGCTAAAGGCTTGGTCCAAATTTCCAGACATGGTGTAGAGCTGGATCTGTTCAGAATCCAATTCCCCAAGGAGGAGGAAGGCATCGCCATCCTCATCAATGACGACGCGGGATTCAACCGCGTCATTGTCGAAGACGGCCGATTGCTGGCCGTCAAAGTCTTCGGCTTGCCAGCCGGCTTCAGTCAAGAGTGCGATATTCGCCATAGCTTTAGCCTAGGAGATTCTGCGCGGTGGCGTGCAATTCCGGTGTAGCTCAATCGTGTAATCGTGTGGAAAGAGCCTAAACTTGCCCGGTGAAACCGATCGGAACCGTGACCCGGGGGACAACTAACCCTAATCGGCTTCGTCGCGTAGATCGCTACCTTGCCGGTCCCCTGAACCGTTGCCTTCTTGACGCTGACCACGCCCCAGTCGTGGTTGATTTGGGCTTTGGTCGGTTACCTACGACCGCAATCGAACTCTATGATCGGCTCACTGCGCTGCGTCGCGATATCCGGGTTCTTGGTATCGAGATTGATCCAGAACGGGTTGCCGCCGCACATGCGTGGGAACACGACTCGCTACGTTTCCTTCGTGGGGGTTTCGAGCTACCGCTGCCAGCCCATTGGCCTGCACCGACCCTCGTCCGGGCGATGAATGTCTTACGCCAATACGACGAAGCTGATGTTGCGCAGGCCTGGGAACGGGTTACGTCACGATTAGCGCCCGGAGGTCGATTTGTGGAAGGCACCTGTGACGAGTTGGGGCGAATCTGTACCTGGGTGACGCTGAGCGAGGCTGGCCCGCAAACGCTGACTCTCTCACTCAAACTCGATGAACTTGAGCTTCCTAGCAAAGCTGCTGAACGATTACCCAAAGCCTTGATCCATCACAACGTCGAAGGCGAAGCGATACATCAGTTCCTCGCCCAACTCGACAAAGCCTGGCAGGTACAGGCACCGCTGGGGGCCTTTGGCGCTCGGCAACGCTGGGTGGCAGCGGTGGCTAGCCTTCGTCAGAGCGGATTACCCGTGCTCCATGATCAGTCGCGGTGGCGCTTGGGTGAAATCACCGTCTCCTGGGATCTGGTTGCGCCCTAGACGATGTAGGGCAATGTGTCAGGCCCAAGTGCTCGCATTAACTGTTGCGTAATCTTGGGTGCAACTGGGGGTAACTCGTGTTCAAGGAACCAGCGGGCATTCATTGTTTCATCGCCATCAGCATGAGGTTCTCCGCTTATCCAACGGCATAAGAAAGTGTGCTCTAAGAACTGACACACATCACCATTGGGATAGCTAAATTGTGGTCCAGGCACGATAGCGACAAGCCGCTCAATCTCGGCTACTACTCCGGCTTCTTCGGCGATTTCACGGAGGAGACATTCGGCTAGCCCTTCACCCGGCTCAACAATTCCGCCGATATCGGACCAGTGCCCAAAATCAGCACGTTCGATCAGTAATACTTCGCGTCCCTGCTCAGTGTCGCGTACGACGACCCCATCGACTCCCGACAGCCACAGCGGTGCAGTTCCGATGTGGCGGCGAAGCGCTGTAATGAAAGCAGGTATGGGCATAGCTGCAGTCTAGGGGCGGGGATACTTTTCTGCGCCTAAGCCTTCAGCGGTGGGGGAGAAACCGCTGCGACGGTAGACCCGACCGGCTGCATTGGTTGTCTCAGTGCAGATGACGTAGGTCGTGGCACCATGCTCAGCAGCCCATGTCCCCGCCACCCCTACGAGATGAGCTGCCAGTCCTTGGCGTCGATGCACTGCCTCGGTAAAGACGTGCTGGTAGCGCGCCAGATTGGTAAGCGTTTCAGCTCCGGCATTCAGCGGCGGGCAGCAGACGATTCCCAGGCTGGCAGCAAGATCACCTGCCTGGGTATAGGCACCAAAGAATTGGGCATGGCCCTGATCGATGAGGGCGGCGTATGTCGCAATTTTGTTCTGCATATAGCTGCGGTATGACTCATCACTGTGTTTCTGAGTGTCATTGTGAGCTAGTTCGATTGCTAGATATTGCTGCCAATCGTCAATGGGGCGAACCTGATAGTGAGGTGGGCATGGAGTCTGAACTGGTAGAGAGTGTGTAACGAGAGTTTCCTCGGTGTCGCAGTTGTAGCCCTGCCCTTGCCACGCAGATACATCGGTACCAGGTGGAAGCCCGAAGCAGCGGTGCGCGGCGTCAGGAAAATGTTGATGGAAAGTTGTTTCCCAGTCCGTGACGCTGCGATCGTTACGCAGGATCTGAATGAAATTGCCCCAGTAATAGCCGGGATTATCGGGGGTAGTCAACACAAGATAGGTCCCATACTCGCTGACTCTTGCTCCGGTCAATACAGCAATAGCAAAATCAGTAGCAGTACCAAGGTTGAGCGACATGGGACCAGTGTATGACATGAGATTTTGCTCGGCATCGCTATTTTTCCTCGCAATGCGGCAGTAACCTAGTGCACGCCGATTGATGGAAGGAAGCGCATGACCAACCCCACCCTGGAACTGCTACTTCAGCGTCGGTCGATACGTAGCTTTACTGACGAATCGGTCAAGGGAGAGGATCTGGCCCAGATCATTGCGGCAACTCAGCAAGCGCCAAGCTCGATCAACGGGCAACAGATCTCACTGGTCGTGGTCACGGACCCAGAACGCGTTGAGCGACTTGCCCAGCTAGCAGGAGGGCAGCCGCAGGTTGCAGCAGCTCCGGTCTTCGTTGTTTTCGTCATTGATTACCATCGGACGACAGTAGCCGCTGCACAGCACGGTGTGGAACTGGCAATTCATCGTGATCAAGAAGGTGTGCTCACCGGCGCGCTAGATGCCGGTATTGCGTTAGCAACCTTCCAGACGGCTGCTCATGCCTTGGGCTATGGCACAACTGCTATCGGTGGGATTCGCCAACATGCTACGGAGGTAGCGCAATTATTGGGGTTGCCGCAACGAACGTTTCCCATTGTTGGTTCGACATTGGGTGTTATTAATAGTGAGCGCCTACCGCAGGTCAAGCCGAGAGTTCCCGTCGAATCTTTCGCTATGGACAACAGCTACGACGCGCAGGCTGTGGCTGCTGGTGTTGAGGTCTATGACCGATCGCTACGACAGTGGTGCGATGCGCAAGGCCTCACCACGATGAATAGCTATTCGCAAGAAATCGCCCGGTTCTACGGCACGGTATCCAAAGGAGCCACTGCTGCAGCGTTAGCTCAGCAAGAGCTGGGCTAACGCGCTCACGATTACTGGTGCTGCTGGGCGAACCACGCCGCACCATGGCGTTGTGTTGCAGCAAAGATGTGCGAGACGAAGGGTGCTACTTCTTTTTCCATCTTCTTGCCGATGATGGGCATATTGATCGTTACCGCGCCATCAAAATCGACGATGGTGCCAGCCCCACCCGGCGATACCGTCGCCAGGCCATGGATATTGACAGGCTGGCCTGGAACATGGACATCAATCTCACTTTGGCGTCCATGCTCCGTGGTGGTCCACGTCGCACGAGTAATAAAAGTGACTGTTGCTCCAGCAAATTTGTGTACGGCTGTCGGTAAACCTTGAGTACATGAGACTTCACTGAAGCGGTCATCGGTGCGGATCTGTGAGTCAACCGGACGTCCAGCGCGCACCAGTTCCTCAAGGAAACCAGGAGTGAGAAATAGTGCTTCTACTTCGGCGGGAGAGGCGGCAAATTCATTGCGAGCTGAAACGTGCATAGTCCTATTGTCCCAGACTCTCACGACTGGTGTTACGGCTGGGGCATTGGTCTGTCGTAGAAAAAAGGGACCCCGATGCTTGACTATCTGACAGGCCGTTGTAGCGTGATGGGCAAGCACAAGGACGTGCGGCGTTCGCCTCCCGGCGTGCGCCATCGGAACCTACATCGGAAGAGATACGTGGCCATGGATATGTCACAGAAGATCGCCGAGGTCGCAAAGGCATGTGTCGCGCTGACCAATGACGTCACCGACGCTACCCGCGTCGAGGAACTTCTCACCAATTACTTCAAGAATGCTGACCCGGCTGAGATCGAGCGTCGTAGCGCTGCTGAGCTGCTGGGCCTGGTCAAGAGCCATTTCGAGGTTGCTAACCGCCTTCCGGCTGGTCAAGGAACCGTGGATCTTGCCGGCATTACCGCAATCGATTACGAGCACCCGCTCTACTTCGATCTCTACGCAGCTTCGGAGTCCGAGCCGGCTAATCTGCGCTTCAAGGTGTTCTCTGCCAAGGAGCCGGTCACGCTGACCAAGGTCATGCCGCACCTGACCAACATGGGTGTCGAGGTTGCTGACGAGCGCGCATATGAGATCACGCTTGGCGAGCACAAGCCGTTGGTCTACGACCTGGGCCTGAAGGTTCCCGGCGCTGAGACCTGGACCGAAGCTGACCGTACCCGTTTCGAGGACGTCTTCCGTGCGTCCTTCGTCGGCACGACTGAGTCGGATGCACTCAATGCTCTCGTGGGTGCTGGCCTTGATGCCAAGCAGATCAACCTGCTTCGCGGCATTTCTCGCTGGCTCCAGCAGGCCGGTGTTGCGTTCTCGCAGGACACCATTGCTAAGGCGCTCGTCGCTAACCAGTCCATCGCCCGTCTCCTCGTGGCGACTTTCGAGGCCAAGTTCGATCCGGCCAAGGGCTCGATTGAGGCACGTAAGGGTCTCGTTGACGGTTCATTCGATTCGCTGGCCAAGGAACTTGAGTCGGTTGCCTCTGCTGAGCACGACGCAATCATCCGTTCCTTCGTCAAGGTCCTCAAGGCTGCTGTCCGCACCAACTACTTCCAGGACGGCAACGAAGCTCTGGGCATCAAGATCCTCCCGCGTGAGATCGACTTCTTGCCCGAGCCCCGCCCGATGTTCGAGATCATCGTGTACTCCCCGCGCGTCGAGGGCGTTCACCTGCGCTACGGCTACGTCGCCCGTGGTGGTCTGCGCTGGTCGGACCGTCGTGACGACTTCCGTACCGAAATCTTGGGCCTGGTTAAGGCACAGATGGTGAAGAACACCGTCATCGTCCCCGTGGGCGCTAAGGGCGGTTTCTACCCCAAGCAGCTGCCGAACCCGGCACTGGACCGTGCGGGCTGGCAGGCCGAAGGCATCGCCGCTTACAAGATCTTCATCAACACGCTGCTCTCGGTAACCGACAACGTCGTCAAG
>JBOFIQ010000233.1:0-1123 GCA_051650245.1 Propionibacteriaceae bacterium
TGGATTACTGGGCTCGTACCGGTTTGGTTGAGCCTGATGTTCGCGGTGCTGGTGGTTCAGGAACGCAGCGGTTGTACTCGTTCCGCAACATTCTTATGCTCAAGGTCATTAAGTCCTTGATCGATGCTGGGGTCTCATTGCAGCAGGTGCGTACTGCTATTGACCATCTACGCGCTAATGGGATCGAGGATCTGTCCCAGGTCACACTGATGAGCGATGGCATATCTGTGTATGAATGCCGTAGCCCAGAGGATGTTATTGATCTTCTTGCTGGCGGTCAGGGAATGTTTGGCATTGCGCTTGGCGGTGTCTGGAAGGACGTCGAAGGCACCCTTTCGGCATTGCCATCTGAGCACGTTACTCCGGACTCAAACGACGACGAATTGAGCTTGCGTCGGCGTACTCGCCAGGCAAGCTAATCCCACCTCGCCATAGCGGGGTAAATCATTGTTATTGTGGGGTTTAGGTGTCGCAGCGATGCACGCCTCGGATTGACAAGAAAGAGTGATCCATGACCGACGTTGCGCGTCCCATCCCCTTCACGAGTCGCCACATTGGCCCCTCCATCGCTGACCGCGATGCGATGCTGGCCGCATTGGGCCTGAACTCGCTAAATGACCTGGAGCAATTGCTCCCCGAGCAGATCCGTATGGCTGCCCCGCTTGACCTTCCTCGTGCGCTTACTGAGCAGCAGGCCGAGGATCAGCTCCGCGCTATGTCGGAGCGTAATAACGTATGCCGCGCCATGATCGGCATGGGCTACTACGGCACGATCACGCCTGCTGTGATTCGTCGTAACCTGCTCGAAGATCCCAGCTGGTACACCGCGTACACGCCTTACCAGGCTGAGATCTCCCAGGGCCGTCTTGAAGCCTTGGTGAACTTCCAGACTGTGATTTCTGATCTCACGGGTTTCCCGACGGCTGGCGCTTCGTTGCTGGATGAGTCCACGGCTGTTGCTGAGGCAATGGCGATGGCTCGTCGAATGACGAAGAAGGGTTCAGTATTCCTCGTTGACAGCGACATCTTGCCGCAGTCGCTGGGCGTAGTGAAGACCCGCGCCGCAGCACAGGGCATTGACGTTGTTGTTGCTGACGGTGATCTGGTCGAGGCATTGCAGCAG
>JBOFIQ010000234.1:0-1443 GCA_051650245.1 Propionibacteriaceae bacterium
TTGTTGTTGCTGACGGTGATCTGGTCGAGGCATTGCAGCAGCATGAAGCCTTTGCCATTGTAGTCCAGGTTCCTGGCGTTTCTGGGCACCTGCGTAGCGTTGACGAGCTGAGCGCGATTGCTGCTAAGGCTCACGAGAACGGCGCAATTGTGATTGCGGCTGCTGATCTTATGGCGCTGACCTTGGTCGTGCCGCCAGCGGAGTGGGGGGCTGACATTGCCGTCGGTACCACGCAGCGCTTTGGCGTGCCGCTGTTCTACGGTGGCCCACATGCTGGCTACATCGCCGTTGCCGGAGGCACCGAGCGCAACATGCCGGGCCGTTTGGTGGGTATGTCGGTTGATGCTGATGGGACCAAGGCTTTCCGCTTGGCTTTGACCACGCGCGAGCAGCACATTCGTCGGGAGAAGGCGACGTCGAATATCTGCACGGCGCAGGTACTGCTGGCAGTGACTGCTGGCATGTATGCCGTGTATCACGGTCCCGAGGGCTTGAAGGCGATTGCTTCACAAATCCATGGTCGGGCGACGCGGATCGCTGCCAAGCTTGTTGATGCTGGCTACGAACTGACGAGCACTCACTTCTTCGATACGCTCACCGTCATTACTCCAGGCAAGGCTGAGGCCATTGTTGCTCAGGCCCGCGACAACGGTGTGCACCTACGCCTCGTTGATGCCGATCATGTGGGCATCGCTGTGGGTGAAGATACGGAGAAGTCCGATATCCACGGCGTGCTTAAGGCCTTTGGTGTTGAGCACAGCTGCTGTGGCGCTGGTGGCTCATGTGCAGCTGTTGGCGATCTGAATGGGCATGAGCGCACCTCGGCATTCTTGACCCACCCGGTCTTCAACACCTACCACTCAGAAACGATGATGTTGCGCTACTTGCGCACGTTGTCTGATCGGGATTTCGCGCTGGATAAGGGCATGATTCCGCTGGGTTCATGCACCATGAAGCTCAATCCGGCTGCCGCGATGGAGCCGATTTCGTACCCCGGTTTTGCTAACCTGCACCCATTCTGCCCAGTCGAAGATGCGCAGGGCTACCTGGACATGCTGACAAGCCTGGAGCAGATGCTGGTCGCGATTACCGGTTATGACCGCGTCTCGCTGCAGCCGAACTCTGGCGCTGCTGGCGAATATGCCGGGTTGATGGCGATTCGTAGCTACCACTTGGCTAATGGACAGCCCCAGCGGACAAATATGCTGATCCCATCGTCGGCCCATGGCACCAATGCGGCAACTGCAGCAATGGCTGGTATGAAGGTGATCGTGGTCAAGGCGACCGAGAGTGGCGAGGTTGATATCGCTGATCTCAAGGACAAGATCACCAAGCTTGGTGACACGTTGGCCGGCATCATGATTACCTACCCCTCGACGCACGGCGTTTATGAGGATACGGTCGTTGATATCTGCCCGATGATCCATGAGGCTGGTGGCCAGG
>JBOFIQ010000235.1:0-4258 GCA_051650245.1 Propionibacteriaceae bacterium
TGGAGACTCCGGTTTACAAGAAGTCCAGTGTTCTCTATGGACTAGATTTTGCGCGTGCCAATATCGGCAAAGCGAAGCAGGTTGTCATCGTCGAGGGCTATACCGATGTGATGGCTTGCCATCTTGCCGGTGTTACGACCGCTGTCGCTTCGTGCGGTACAGCCTTTGGCGCCGACCACGCCCGAATGTTGGAGCGGCTCCTGGGCGGTGATGATCGTGGTGAGGTGATCTTCACGTTCGATGGTGACGCTGCTGGGCAGAAGGCGGCACTCAAATCGGCAGAACTGGATTCGACGTTCATGGAGCAGACGTATGTCTGTATCGCGCCAGGTGGGCAAGATCCTTGTGAACTACGTCAAAGTGGTGGGGATAGCGCGGTGCGTGACCTGATCGCCACACGCGAACCGTTGTATCGCTTCGTCATGCGCAACACGCTGGAATCCTATGACCTTGATCGTGCGGATGCCCGGGTGAATGCTTTGCGCGCTGCTGCACCACTGATTTCGAGTGTTCGCGACGATTCCAAGCGTCAAGGCTTTGTCCGGGAGCTATCTGCCAAGTTGGGTATGCCGATGGATGAGGTTGCGGCAGAGGTAAAGCGCGCACGAGGACGTAAACCTGAGGCGCCACGGCTTTCGACGCCGATTGTGGCAGACGCGCCAGACGCTGCCCAGCCATCCTTTGAAGCCTTCCAGCAGCCGAATCCTCGTGATCGGGTATTGCTGATTCAACGCGATGTGGCCAAGCTGCTTATCCAAGCTCCGCAGCACTTTGCCGCAGGATTCAATGGCTTGTCGGAGCGTTACTTCTCTCATCCGGGATATCAGGCGGTGCTACGAGCAGTCTTTGCTGCTGGAACTGATCGAGGTGCGGGCTGGGGCCAAGCGCTCGTGGCAGCAGCCGATTCTGAAGCAGCGCAAACCCTGATCACCTCACTGGCGGTTGAGCCATTGCTACGCGAGCCAACTGAATCCTACGTCGATGAGTACGTTGCCCGATTGCAACTTCTGCGTCTTGACCATGACCTTGCCGAGACAAAATCAAAGCTTCAACGCACTAATCCGGTGGAGAATGAGCAGCTCTACCAGCAGCTCTTCCGTGACGTGGTGGCCAGCGAGAAGGAGCGCAAGGAACTTCAACGTCGCGCCTTTGGTGATTAGTTATCCACAGTTTTGGTGAGAGCCCTTTCGCTCGCGAGGATTCTTGTCCAGTCTTGAGCTATGGACCGTGTTACCGAATATCGCCTTGTGGAACATATCGAGGCTGGCGTCGTTGCGGAGGCCGTGCTCGCGGGCATCTTCGCATTTGTGCCAACTGCAGTAGAGCAATTGCAAGCAGTGATTGATGCTGCTGGGCAGGCCAAGGACGAGCTCATCGCGGCTCATCTGGATATGGCCTACGCCCAGGCAACAACCCAGGCTCGCCGTCTTGGGCTTCCGGCTGCCGAATTGAAACAAGAAGCGGCATACGGATTAGTGCTGGCATTGGCACATTTCGACGCTGCTCAGGGTAATCGTTTTGCTACCTATGCGATGACGTGGGTGCGGGCCAGGATCGCGCAGGCAGCGACGACTCGTTGCGGTGAATTGGGGCTAGGTCCAAGCCCAGCACGGTCCTATCTCGCGATACAGCGGGAAGCTCGCCGTCTCGAGGGGCAAGGCCAGGTTCCTTGCGTCGGTGAGCTGGCACATGCGTGTTCGCTACCGGAGCAGACTGTCATTGAGCTGTTACATTACCGGCCACCTAGCCATGTGGAGATTGAGATTGCAGGAGTATGCGCGGAGGAGGAAGTTGAGATCTCGACGCTCCTTGCCGCATTGCCAGAGTGTGAACGCCAGATCGTGCAGCGCCGTTTTGGTTTGTGCGGTGAACCCGCTAGTTGGGCGGCTCTTGCTGCAGAATTAGAGCTGAGCGTGCGCTCAACGCGGGCCATTGGGGAGCGGGCTTTAGTGCAACTTCGAGTATTGGCAGATGAACTGAGTGTTGCCTAAATCGACAATCATGATTTTTCCGGCAAGAATTGCGCCATGTTGTGGTTCGACCGCGCGGGACTAACAGATGACCTTTATGGTCAGATGGCTGAAGGGTTGGGCGTCAAGCGCCCCCGGGTATTGGCATGGGGTACAACCTCGACTGGTCTGATCGTCGCTTTACCTTCGGTTTTAGCGTTATGTGAAGGCCAGACGTGGCACTCGATTGCGTGGACTGAGATCGTCACAGGTGGTTGGGATCCAGTAAAGGGATTATTGTCCTGGCGCCTGATGGACGACACCACGACCGTTGTGGGGATGGCTGATCCTGGACATTTCCCTGAAGTATTCCGTGAGCGCGTCCAAGCCAGTATTGCGCTGGTCAAGCAGGTTGATCTTCCCGATGGCGGTACCGCGACGGTATTTGCTCGCCAAGACCCATCGAGCGGACGTCGGCAGTTGTCGTGGGGCATCGTGGCAGGTACTGACGGTGACCTTTCGACATCAGCAAATGCTGCGTTTGCTGATGCTGCTGTTGCTCGTTTTCGGGCCGAATATGACATCTGAGCCAAAGTCCTGCTAAGGTTTCATTCGCGCTTCGGTGTTGATCCCCTGTAGCTCAATCGGCAGAGCATCTGACTGTTAATCAGAGGGTTACTGGTTCAAGTCCAGTCGGGGGAGCGCAAGCCCTAGTGAATCACATACGTGGTTCACTAGGGCTTATTCATTTTCTGGTAACTCTAGTTGCTACCTCGACAAAGAAAACATCACGTTCATTGACCCTCCTACTGTCGCTGTGACCCGGGATACGGCAGGATAGGAGCACCGAAGAGCGATGGGAGACCTGGATGGCGCAGCAGGATCGTAGTGCAGCAGAGCGTGCGCGAGCGAAGAAAGTAGCTGCTGAGGCTATTGCTCATGCCGAGAAACTTGATCACGGTCCCGTCGAGGAGGTTGAGCTAAACCTTAGCCATGGGCTATCGCGCATCCTGAGCATCTTGATTGCGCTTGCTGCGGGGTGGATCGCTATTCAAGGCATTCAAGAAATTAAGGAAATCATCGCTCCGGTCTTCCTTGGCCTGAACCTCATCATCGTTGCGTATCCGATCAAGAGTTGGCTGGCTCGGCATGGGGTTCCCGAGATCATCGGTGCCGTTGCTGCCGGGTTCTCGGTATTCCTCGTCCTTGTGGGTTTCTTCTGGTCGCTCTTCTGGGCTGGCGAAGCCTTCGTGACGGAGATGCCGCGATACACCAGCAAATTCAATAATCTGTTTGATCAAGTGATCGGTCAATTGTCCCGTTTCGGGATCAGTACGGACAAGATCGAGAAAGCCTTGTCGGGAATTGACCCCACGAGCCTCATGGGGTTCGCCCAAACTGCCTTGTCGAGTCTGACGGGAATGGCTAGCCTGCTACTCGTCGTGGCCACGGTCTTGATCTTCCTCATGATGGATATGGTCGGCTTCTCTGGGCGAATGGAGATTGCGCGTAAGCACAATCCGTCTTTCGTGAAGGCACTGGAAGATTTCACTCGGGGCGTGCGTAGCTACTGGGTGGTTTCGACCGTATTTGGTGTCATCATCGCGTTCTTGGACTGGGGCATGCTGACGGCGATGGGGGTTCCGCTGGCGCTGGTCTGGGGCGTGTTGTCTTTCGTCACAAACTACATCCCCAATATCGGTTTCGTGATTGGCCTGGTGCCGCCCATGCTCATGGCATTGCTTGAACGTGGTGTGGGTGCAGCAGTAGTCGTGTTGATCGGTTACTCCGTCTTGAACTTTGTCGTCCAATCGATCATCCAACCCAAGATTGCGGGTAACGCTGTAGGCGTCACTCCGACGATCTCCTTCCTCTCGCTGCTGTTTTGGGCCTGGGCCCTTGGTGCGCTTGGCGCAATTCTTGCGCTCCCCGCCACCTTGTTCTGCAAAGCAATTTTGATCGATATTGATCCTGAGGTGCGCTGGATCAATGCGTTCATCGCAGCGAAACCGAAAACTGCGGGAAACCCGCTACGGCGTTCTAAAACGGACGCAACTGTCTAGCGTCGTTTCATAAGATGTGGCCCCCGATCGCTGATCGGGGGCCACATCTGTTGTAGGCCGGGCGGGGCTCGAACCCGCGTATCGCCTGATTATGAGTCGGGTGCCTTCACCAGCTTGGCTACCGGCCCAAGCTCGTCTTATCTTAGCGGGTCATGTAGACCAGCAGTAGCGTGGCACACAAGGGCGTTGCAGGAGCTTCTAGCTCTTGCTGCGGTGATCGAGTATCGCACATACGCTGCGCCCTAC
>JBOFIQ010000236.1:0-1419 GCA_051650245.1 Propionibacteriaceae bacterium
CCGCCCACCACTGTTGTGAGCCACGACTAGGCCTTGAGAACGAGCACCAGACCCAACTACTCTCGACATGTGCCCCATGTCATCCTTGCTTCCGCATCTCCAGCCCGGCTCAATACGCTGATTCAGGCTGGGCTCCAGCCTGATGTCCTCGTCTCTGGCGCTGATGAAGATTCTTTGACCGCGCCCACCACCGCCGACTTGGTCTGCAAACTCGCTGAACTCAAAGCCGCATCGGTGCTGCGCGATCTCCCGCCACAAACCGACACTGTCATGATCGCCTGTGATTCCATGCTCGATGTCGAAGGTCAAGCCTATGGCAAGCCTGTCGATGCCGCTGATGCCCGTGCCCGCTGGCAACTCATGCGCGGCGGCGAAGGAGTACTCCATACCGGCCACTACCTCGCCCGTATCCGTGGCAATGAGGTCACCAGCACTACCCGGTTAGCCTCCACCACCGTCCATTTTGCTGATCTGACAGATGCCGAGATTGAGGCTTACGTCGCTACTGGTGAGCCGCTGCGCGTTGCCGGAGCATTCACCGTCGATGGTCTTGGCGGAGCCTTCGTTACTCATATTGAGGGTGATTACCATAACGTCGTGGGGATCTCGTTACCGCTCGTGCGCACAATGTGCGCTGATCTTGGCCTGAGCTGGCCGCAGTTATGGCACGATGCTGAGGCGCACCAGCAATGACCCGCCCGGTCGCGCTCATCACCGGGGCTACTCGCGGTATCGGTGCCGCTATCGCCCACGCTCTCGCCCCTACCCACCACCTTGTGCTCGGCGGAACTCAGCCAGACCGTGTTGCCGCAGCATGCGCACGTTATGGTGATGCGCTGCCTTTCGTCGCTGATCTTCGCGATAGCACTCAGCTAGAGGCACAGATCGCCCAGCTCGACCGGCTCGACGTTCTCATCCATAACGCCGGTATCGCGACATTTGCTCGGGTCGAGAACGCGACGTACAGCGATTGGCGTGAGATCTTCGACATCAATGTGATCGCTGTAGCAGAACTCACTCGCCTGTGTTTGCCCTTACTCCGCGCTGCCCATGGGCAAGTCATCACGCTGAACTCCGGTGCAGGTTTTGCTGCAGGTGCAGGCGATGGGCTGTATGCCGCGAGCAAGCATGCGCTCAAGGCGTTCACTGACGCTCTACGTGAAGAGGAACGCGGCATCGTTCGAGTCACGTCGATCCACCCAGGGCGAGTCGATACTGAGATGCAACGCCAGATGTGGCAGGAACGTGGCCGCGATTACCACGGCAGCGACCATCTCACTCCTGCCGATGTCGCAGCCACGGTGAAGCTCGCCATCGAGATCAGCCCTACTGCCAATATCGACATGCTCAGTGTTCGGCCTGCCGTGCCAGTAGCGCTAGAGCCAGTCCCGTCGCTTAAAGATGAGATACAAGACGCCA
>JBOFIQ010000237.1:0-4384 GCA_051650245.1 Propionibacteriaceae bacterium
GCGAACATCAGGCTCAACCAAACCGGTACGAGCCCAGTAATCCAACTGGCGGTAGGTGATACCTGCAGCAGCGCAGGCAACCGGACCACGGAAACCTAGATCAGCAGGGATTGGCGAGAACTCACCATCGAAGAGTGCATCCTGAAGCCCCTCGTGGTGCAGGTCGTGCTGCTCGCGAGCCACTGCCATGATCATCCTTACTCTGTCTGGGATTATCCCCTGGTGATAGCTAACGTACGTTGTCCACAGAGGCAATGAAGCGATTTACTCACACGACATGCACAAGTAGCCTCAAGTACAGGTTGATGGTCCACAGTTGAAGTCAGCCGGGCAAATCGCGTCAAGGAACGTGTGGAAGTCAGCCAGGAGCATGTCCTCAGAAGCACACATACAGACACTGGCTAGGTCTAATACATGTTCATCGCACTGCACTGATACTCCGGCAAGCAGAGCCAAGATCACGGCATCGCTGAGTCTGGCATCAACATCGTGTTCGCCTAAGTCCAGACTTGCCGAAAAAATCCCATCAACATAATCGGTAATTTCAATACCGCATAGCGGCTGCTGCGGCGAAAGCGAGTCAAGAAAAATCTCATGCACCAGCGGCCGGACTGCCGCTTCATGCGAAAGTGCCGTGGTAATGTGCGTTGCTTCTTCTGGCCCAATCCAGACCGGCAAATAACGAGGGCCATCGGTTTCACGTAGCAGCAAGACGGGGGCCTGCAGGGGAACAACCACCCGCACGCCGACGACGTCCATGAACACTGCCATGCCCCCAACATTACGGGCCAAAGACCTCGTACTTAGGGCAAACTAAAAATCTGGTGCTAGCGATCCATCGCCGTACGCATGAGGGCAGCATGGGCGTGAATAATCAACTGCGTGACTTCTGCGGTGATCTCGCTGGCTTGAGCATTGCGTCGGGTGTACGGGGCAATCGATTGCTCAATAATGCCTGCTGCTCGTTCCGCTGCCTGCTTGATCTGAGCCAAATGGCGAGCATCCATGCCGTAGGCCGCGATACGTCGGGCCACAATCGCAATCGTAAGCGCATCGCGTCCATAGAAACCTGTACCACGACGTGGGGCGATAAGGAGCTGGCGTTCTAGTTCAACAAGCGTCGGCTCAGGCAATCCCGAGGCGTCCAACAGCTCTTTACGAGTCATGCGAATCGTGCGCTTAACTGTTGCTTGTTGGGCTGCGGCAGCGGTAGCCGGGGCTTGCGGTACAGCCGCAGATTCTGGAAGCTCTGCGGCAACTGCAGAAGCCTGCTGGCGTGCGAGCACTACCGCAGAAGGCTGATGCTGTTCCAGCGACGGCGGTGTAACGCCACGGTCGAGCATATCGAGATGTTCTTTAATGACTTTGAGCGGCAGATACTGATTTTTCTGCATCGACAAAATCAACTTGAGCCGATCAAGATCCTCTTGCGAGTAGCGGCGGTACCCAGACGCAGCGCGTTCCGGCGACAACAGACCCTCGGTTTCGAGAAACCGAATCTTCGAAATCGACACATCAGGAAATTCCATCTTGACGATGGCAAGAACCTGACCGATGCTGCGCGTAGTTGAAGCCATTAGTAAAGTCCGTGCGAGCTCACAAAGACAACCATGCGGAACTTACCAATCTGGACTTCATCTCCTGTACGAAGCTGGGTCATACCATCGATCAGTTCACGGTTGACGTAGGTGCCATTGAGACTGCCCAAGTCACGCACATGGAACCCGGCAGCATTGCGCACCAGCTCTGCGTGATGACGTGACACCGTAATGTCGTCAAGGAAAATAGGGCAATCCGGATGACGTCCAGCAAGGGTCACATCCTCGTTGAGAAGGTAGCGCTCCCCCGCTGCGATCCCACCACGCTTAGCGATGAGCAGGGCTGAACCTTTGGGAAGTTCATTGATCGCGGCCTCGTCATCATCACTGAGTTGATCATGGCCTTCATCGTCGATAACGACCGGAACAATAGTCGTGGTGACGGCAGCGTCATTGTGATCTTTGACGAGTGAGGCGCCACAGTGCGAACAAAAATTCGACTGGGCGGTATTGGCATGTTCGCATGATGTGCAGTGAAGCATGATGTCCTCTCGCTGATCCGACTGGCCAGATTACCTAAGAATAGCGAGAAGTCTATGGGGGAAAGTGCAATTACCTTCCCCCATAGACTTCACAATGTTGAGATTTACTCGCCAATCTGGGCGGCGTAGGCAGCCGCATCGAGCAGATCGTCAGCAGAATTGTCTGCACCGAGCTCGATTTCGAACAGCCAGCCATCGCCGTACGGATCGGTATTGACCGTCTCCGGTACATCGCTGAGTGCTTCATTGACAGCAGTCACAACACCAGAAACTGGGGAGAAGATGTCAGACACTGACTTGGTCGACTCAAGCTCACCGCAGGTGTCACCAGTCTTGACCTCTTCACCGACGGTCGGCAACGACACGTAGACGATGTCGCCGAGCGCCTCAGCAGCGAAGTCAGTGATACCGATGCGGACAACAGAACCGTTGCCGCCACGAACCCACTCATGCTCCGGCGTGTACTGAA
This sequence comes from Propionibacteriaceae bacterium, assembly GCA_051650245.1. Lineage (GTDB taxonomy): Bacteria > Actinomycetota > Actinomycetes > Propionibacteriales > Propionibacteriaceae > JBOFIQ01. The sequence continues at coordinate 2,550 of JBOFIQ010000237.1, forward strand.
GATCCTCGGGGAAACGCGACATGGAGACTCCTTGAAAATAGACACGTTCTCGAACGCCCGAACGGTGCGTTCGGAAAAACTGTAGCAACTGTCAGCACGACTGTGTGTTCGGGTCCAGACTAATGTCGTTTTACGCACCGATATCGCCGTGTTCCCAGCGCAACTAAGACCAGCCCTGATGCGGTGGTGATGAACCCCGTCAGTGCTCGCGCGTAGCGAATTGCGGGCGTCATTCCAGTGGTGATTGGTAACTCGACTGTCATCGTCGCAGCGGTGTACCACTCCACTGAGCCCAACTGCTCCCCCGTTGGCCCATAGGCACGGGTATGACCAACCGTTGATACCTGGACCACGCTACGTCCAGACTCCAACGCTCGCAGTTGCGCGAAAAGTATGTGTTGATCTAGTTCCGCAGTCAGACCAAAATCAGCATTATTCGTTGGATAGATCAGTGCTTCAGCACCATCTCGCACCGATTCGCGCATTAATGCGTCATCAATGACGTCGAAACAGATCCCCGTACCAAAACGAAGCCCTGGGGTGGTGATGACTGCTGGTGTTGTGCCAAAGCTATAGCCACGTTTGATCATGCCGACATGGACTGGATCGAAGAAAGCCCAGAACTCACGGTCAGGAATGTATTCTCCGAAGGGCACTGGATTGCGCTTATCAAAACGACCAAGGCTGCCGTTTTCATCCCAGGCTTCCACGGTGTTGTAGATATTGCCCTGCTCTTCACGAACCGCACCGGCAAAGATCGTCGTGTGATAGGTCGCAGCTAGTCCTTGGATGAGGTGGCGCGTTTGAGTATCGACATTGCTATCCCACTCCGCTGCCGTTTCTGGCCACACAATGAGGTCATAGTGCTCGGTGCTCGGTAACCGTAACGTGGTCTGCGCATGCAGATCACGGATCTGTCCTGGCTCGCCCTGTGTGAAATAGCCGGCTTTTTCTGAGCCACCTTGTACCGCTGCCACCGTCGCAGTACGCACGATAGGAAGCGTCCAAGCCGGGCACACAGACGCCAGTCCAAGTACCGCTAGCCACACCAGCGCTGGACGCCAAGAACGATCACGTAGCGCGTCAAGAACGTCAAGTAGCCCAGCCGCGAGCGCTACGACGAGGAACGATACTCCGCTCACACCGACCCAGCTGTAGAGTCCCGACCACGGTGCTGCTGCCTGCGACTGGCCTACTCGCCCCCAGGCAAAACCCCCATAGGGCCAGTGATTCGACCATACCTCCCGCAGGAGCCATAGACCTGCAAGTACGAACACCAACGGCCAGCGTTGTCCACAGCGATTCCAGCGTGCCGGCCACCAGGTTTGCGCTCGGTTCAACGCGAGTGCACCCACCATGAAAAACAGTGATTCCACTGTGGCGAGCGCAACCCACGGTACTGGCCCCAAAAAGAGATTCGACCATGAGATCAGCGGTAGGTAAAAGGCCTCCCCTGCGATGATGCCCACGGCCAAGGCACCTCGAACGGTTCGTCCCCGTAGCGCCAGCACAATGGCAGCGAGTGCTGGGATCGCGGCCCACCACCAGTTCGTGGCTGGAAAGCTACTCGACAAAAGTAGCCCGCCGCCTGCACCGGCAAGTAGTGCGCCAGCACATGGCAGTTGTAGGGCTGGGCGAGGCATCAACGTCACAGTGCTACTGCTCTACTGCCCGGCATTGCCGCTGAACTTGGCCCATCCGTTGCCAGATCGTGATCGCTCCAGAAAGACTCAGCAACACCATAGCGATACCGAGTGCGTACGGCACATGAAGCCCCTGTAACAACATGGCTACCAAGATGATGACGAGTCGATCAGCGCGCCCAGCCAGGCCTC